>NZ_JAMHGA010000013.1 GCF_023660105.1 Desulfovibrio aminophilus
CGCGGGCGCGCTGCCGATCGCGGCCGCCGGCGCGGCCCAAGTCGCCCCGGCGGTCATGACCACGGCCATGCGGCATCCCGACAAGGTGGCCGCTGCAACGGACTTTGTTTCCGGCTTCTTTGATCCCGGCCCTCCTCCGCTCAATTGGAGCGGCGCGGCGGGATATAGCGCCAAAAAAGGGCTGGATAAGCTTGAGGGGCAATGGAGGAAGAAATAGTGAAACGAGTCAAATGGAGTGAGATAGGCATGGGGGCCCTCTTTTTCCTGGATGGGCTCTCGAGCTTAATCACCGGGGAGATGTACAACCGGGGCGTGCCTGTTCTCTATCCCCGCTACTATGGCGCGGCGATCATGCTCTTTGGCGTCGCCATACCCATCATGGCCTGGTTCCTGCGCTCGCCCTCGCGCAAGCGGAAAGACGAAGACCACGGCGACGGGGCATGAAATCACGCTGAAGGACCTGCCGCCGCCCGGACGCGGCGAGCGGTCCCGCGCCCCGGCTCCCGCCCCGATCTCCCCGCGCATGCGGCGCAAGCCGTTTTCCCGGCGGCGTTATTTTGTCGCCGACCACGGGCTTCGGCCCGCTCCGCGCCTGGACTCCCCGCCCATGAACACGTATAGAATAGAGGCGTGTCCGCCGTGTCCGGCGGCGCGCGGGAACGTCTCCGCGCGTCGTCCGCCGGGCCCGGCCGAGGGGGAACGCATGCCAGTGAACCATTTCCGCGCCGCGACGGTCCGAAGCGTCCTGTTCCGCGCCGCGCTCTGCCTCGCCCTGGCGCTCCTCCTCGCCTCGCGGGCCCTCGCCGCCCCGACGTCCATCATCGTGGCCGACGACAAGGAGTATCCGCCCTTCGCCTTCCTGGACGACACGGGCGCGCCCCGGGGCGTCACCGTCGACATCTGGAACCTCTGGAGCAGGAAGACCGGCATCCCGGTGACGTTCCGGCTCATGGAGTGGGACGCGGCCCTGGCCGCCGTGCGCGAGGGCCGGGCCCAGGCCGTGGGCGGCCTGTTCCGCACCCCGGAACGCGAGGCGGCCTTCGACTTCACCGGCCCGTTCGCGGAGATCCCCACGGCCATCTTCTTCCACTCCTCCCTGGGCGGCATCCGGGGCCTCCAGGACCTCGCCGGGTTCGACATCGGCGTGGTCAAGGGCGACAGCGCCGAGGAGCTGGTCCGCGCGCGGCGCCCCTCGTACACGGTCACGGCCTTTCCCAGCGCCCGCGAACTGGTGGCGGCCGCCGCCTCCGGCAGCATCAAGGTCTTCATCGCCGACACCCCCACCGCCGGGTTCTACCTGGCCCAGTTTCCCGAGGGGGCCGAGTTCCGCCAGGCCTCGGACCTCCTGAGAATCAACCCCCTGCACTCGGCCGTGCGCAAGGGCGACCGGGACACCCTGGCCGTGATCCAGGCCGGATTCGACCGCATCTCCCGGGACGAGATCAAGGCCATCGAGGAGAGCTGGGCGGGCCATACCCTGGCCCAGCGGTTCCCCTGGCGCTGGGTCGCGGGCGGCTCCGCGGCCCTGGCGGTCGTGCTCGGGGTGGTCTTCCTCTGGAACCTCGCCCTGCGCCGCCGGGTGAAGGCCCAGACCGCCGAGCTGGCCCGCTCCCTGCGCGACCTGAGCCGCAGCGAGGCCGACTACCGTCTGCTGGTGGAGAACCAGAGCGACCTGGTGGTCAAGGTGGACACCGAGGGCCGCTTCCTCTACGCCAGCCCCTCCTACTGCCGGACCTTCGGCAAGACCGAGGACGAGCTGCTGGGGGCCGCGTTCATGCCCCTGGTGCACGAGGAGGACCTGCCCGCCACCCTGGCGGCCATGAAGTCCCTCTTCGCGCCGCCGCACACGGCCTACATGGAGCAGCGCGCCATGACCGTGGACGGCTGGCGCTGGCTGGCCTGGAACGACTCCGCCGTCCCGGCCCCGGACGGGACCATCCGCGAGATCGTCGGCGTGGGCCGGGACATCACCGCGCGCAAGCAGGCCGAGGAGAAGCTGCGCCAGAGCGAGGAGAAGTTCGGCCAGCTCTTCCGGCTCTCCCCGGACAGCATCACCCTGGTGGACGCGGCCACGGGCAGGTTCCTGGACGTGAACGACGCCTTCAGCCGCTCCACGGGATACGCCCGCGAGGAGGCCGTGGGCCGCAGCGCCCTGGAGCTGAACCTGTTCGCCGACCCGGCGGACTACAAGGCCATGGTGGAGCGCACCGACCGCCGGGGCCGCATCGAGAACTTCGAGTTCACGGCCCTCTTCAAGGACGGAACCCAGGCCGTCTGCGCGCTCTCCTCCCAGCTGGTGGTCATCCGGGACGCGGGCTACCGCATCTCCATCATCCGCGACATCACGGCCATCAAGCATCTCCAGGAGATGATGATCCAGACCGAGAAGATGCTCTCCATGGGCGGGATCGCGGCGGGCATCGCCCACGAAATCAACAACCCCCTGGGCATCATCCTCCAGACCGCCCAGAACCTGGCCCAGCGCACCCGGGCGGACTTCCGCAAGAACATCGAGACCGCCCGGTCCCTCGGCCTGGACATGGCCCTGTTCGAACAGTACGTGCGCGCCCGGGGCATCGACGTGTTCATCGAGGACATCCAGACCGCTGCCCGCCGCGCGGCGGGCATCATCCGCCACATGCTGGACTTCAGCCGTCCCGGCGCGGTCTCGCGCAAGACCTGCGACATCGGCTCCATCGTGGACCAGGCCGTGAGCCTCGCCTCCAGCGACTTCGACCTGCAGAAGGGCTACGACTTCCGGCAGGTGGCCATCGTCAAGGAGATCGAGGACTGCCTCCCGCCGGTCCTCTGCGCGGAGACCGAGATCGAGCAGGTGATCCTGAACATCCTGCGCAACGCGGCCCAGGCCATGGCCACGGCCTCCCCGCCCACGCCCAAGCCGAGCATCCGCATCCGGGTGGGCGCGGCCTCCGGGTTCGTGCGCATCGAGATCCGCGACAACGGGCCGGGCATGTCCCCGGAGATGTGCCGCCGGGTCTTCGAACCCTTCTTCACCACCAAGGCCCCGGGGCTGGGCACCGGGCTCGGGCTCTCGGTGGCCTACTTCATCGTGACCCGGGGGCACGGCGGGCGGATGTCCGTGGAGTCGGCCCCGGGCGAGGGAGCCGCGTTCATCGTCGAACTGCCCGCGTCGGGCCAGCCCCGGCTCAAGGAGGCCGCATGCGCCCCAGCGTCATGATCGTGGACGACGAGGCCCCCATCCGCAAGGCGCTCGTGGACTTCCTGGAGGACTACGACGAGTTCCGCCTGCGCGCGGCGGCCTCGGGCGAGGAGGCCCTGGAGAGCCTGCGGGCCGAGCCCGCCGACCTCTGCGTGGTGGACATGCGCCTGCCGGGCATGCGCGGCGAGGAGTTCATCGTGGCCGCGGCCGAAGGCGGACTGTGCCGCCGCTTCGTCCTGCACACCGGCTCCGTCGGGCCGGTGCTGGGCGAGGCGCTCTCGGACCTGGGCCTGACCGAGGCGGACGTGTTCCGCAAGCCCTGCGACAGCACGGCCATCCTGGAACGCGCCCGCGTCCTGCTGTCGCGGACGGCCGAGGAATGAACGAAGGTCACTTGTCCAGGACGACCTTGGCCCGCACGCCCTCGTTGATGAAGAGGTCCTTGGCGTCGACCAGAAAATAGACCTCGTAGACCGAAAGCGCGGCAAAACCCTTGTCCACCGGGACAAGGGGAAGAACAATCAAGGTGGCGGGGAAGACCCGGTCCGGGTACTGGGGGATGATCACCGTGGCCTTGTCGCCGACCTTGAGCCTGGCGTAGTCCTCGGCGTAGGCTTGGCACTTCACGGTCAGCGTCTTATAAGCGATTCGAAAACAGTTGAACTTCTTCTCCAGCTTCATTTCCGGGGCGATGTTCTGCTCGGCCACGATGCCCGCCTCGGGAGACGGCAGGGGAACCTCCCTCGGAATGCCGTCCCGGGACACGGCCGCTCCGCCCAACTCCTCGCGGATGCGGGCCCGCTCGTCCGCCAGACGGGACGAGAGATTCTGGATCTCCTCCCCGGCCAGGCGGCGCTGGGTTTCCAGGAGCTCCAACTCGGCCGCGGCGACCTCCAGCCCGGCCGGGCTCTCCACTCCGGCCGCGACCGCCTCCCGCAACCCGTTCAGCTTGAGCCGGGATTCGGCCAGGCGGGCATCGAGCACCCGCGCCTCGGCCTGTTTCGCCCGCAGCGGCCCATCGTCCAAAGCCTGCCGGATCGAGTCCCGGGCCTCCGTATCGAGCCGGTAGTATCCCAGCACTTCGCCTTTCCCGACGTCCTCGCCGTACTTCTTCAGCACCCTGGAGCAGGTCCCGGCGTAGGCGTTCTGAACGTACAACGACCACGTGTAGGATGTCTTTCCCTCCAACTCCATGGCCCCCGCCTGCCCGGCCCAGGCCAGGCAGCAGAGCAGCCAGGGGAGGGCTCGCCAGATCACGGACCGCGCCGCAACCGCACTCCTCATCGCGTCCTCCTGTCGGTGACTCCGCCCGGCCGGAGCCGAACGACAACGAACTAGCAAACATGGCGGGGAAAACCAATCCCCACCCCGGACCGCGCCCGGTCCCCTCCGCCCCGGCGGAGAGGCGGGAGACTTGACAGCTTCCCCGCGTTCCAGCATGACCAGTCACAACCCAAACATGAAACAGTCCGCCTCCGCCGCGGCATCCCCGGCTCCGGGAACCGCGTTCCGGGGGAAGAACCCGAGATGGCCCATTGACCTCGCCCCGCGACATCCTCATCCTCAGCACCCGCCAGGTCTTCCGGCAGAAGCGCCGCAATTTCGGCGTGGTCCTGGCCATCGCCCTGGGCATCGCGGGGCTCATCGCGATCCTCTCCATGGGCGACGAGGTCAAGAAGAACCTCAACCGCGACCTGGACCTGCTGGGCGGGGTCACGCTCATCAAGATCAGCCTGGAGGAGGACAAGCATCCCGGCGTCCGGCCCGAGTCCTTCCTGCCCGAGACCCAGGAGGCCGTCCGCCGCCTGCCGGGAGTGGAGGTCGTCAGCGCCACGGCCAAGGAGATGCTCTGGCTGACCATCCTGCGCGACCAGACCAACGTTCCGCTGCCGGTGCACTCCGTGGACGCCGACTATTGGAGCGCGAACAACCTCGAATCCACGGCCGGCGCGCTCTTTTCCGAGCAGGACGTCCTCGGCCGGGAACGGGTCTGCGTCCTGGGCAAGGTCCTGGCCGAGTCCCTGGGCGGCGTTGACGCGGTGCTCGGGACCTATCTGCCCATCGGTTCGGACCCCTACCTCGTCATCGGGGTGGTGGACGGCCTGCAGATCGGCGACCGCAAGCGCTACGCCTTCGTGCCCCTGACCACGGCCATGGACCGCAACCTGGAGGACAGGATCCGGCCCAACCGCCTGTTCCTGCGCTGCAGGACCTGGGACGACGTGCCCGCGGTGGCCGCGGCCGTCCCCGCGGCAATGGAGCGCCACCAGTCCATCCGCTATCTCAAGGTCGACGTGGCCTGGGACCAGCTCAAGCGCATCATCTCCATCGTCTGGTGGGTGGAGCTGTTCATCTACCTCTCCATCGGCGCCACCCTCGTGCTCGGCGGCTTCGGCATCTGGAACGGCATGATGAGCTCGGTGACCGCCCGCACCCGGGAGATCGGCCTGAAGAAGGCCATGGGCGCGGAGGAGGCCGACATCATGCTCCAGATCCTCTGCGAGTCCGTGGTCCTGAGCTTCTGGGCCGCGATCCTGGGCGTCAGCCTGGGACTGTCGGCCGTGTTCGTCACCAGCCACTTCCTGGGCAGCACGCCGCCCCACCAGGTCATCCTGCGCTACGGACTCATCAGCCTCGGCTTCTCCTGCCTGCTGGGCATGGCCGCCGGGCTCTACCCCTCGCTGCGCGCGGCCAGGATGGACGCCGTGGCGGCCATACGCTATGAGTAAGTCCATGGATCCGATCATCGTCCTCAAAAACCTGAAGAAAATCTACCAGGCCCCCTCGGGCCCCATCCCGGTCCTCAACGGCATCAATCTGAGCATCCGGCCCGGCGAAATGGTCGCCATCATGGGCCCCTCGGGCTGCGGCAAGTCCACCCTGCTCTACATCCTGGGGCTGCTCCAGCAGGCCACCTCGGGCGAGTTCCGGCTGGCCGGCGCCGACATTCTCAGGCTTTCTCCCAGGGAGCAGGCGGCCCTGCGCCGCGACTCCATCGGCTTCGTACTCCAGTCCTGCAACCTGTTCGAGAACACCACGGTCTACGAAAACCTCGAATTCCCCCTGATCTACGCCCGGGTGCCCCGCTCCAGGCGACGGGCGCGCATCGAGGAGGCCCTGGCCATGGTCAACCTCTCCCAGCGCATGCACCAGCCGTCGAACATGCTCTCCGGCGGCGAGCAGCAGCGCGTGGCCATCGCCCGGGCCCTCATCAACCGGCCCAAGATCCTCCTGGCCGACGAGCCCACCGGCCAGCTGGACCAGACCACCAGCAAGCACGTCATGTCTTCGTTCAAGGCCATCATCCACGACCACGCCACGGCCATGATCCTGGTGACCCACGACCAGGAAGTGGCCGACCGGTGCGACCGCTCCTGCGTGCTCGTGGACGGCGCGCTGCGCGCCCGGCGCAAGCCCTCGCCCTCCGCCGAGGCTTGACATGAGCCGCTGGAATAAGCAGTAATCCCAAACGAAACCTCCGCAACCAACAGGCGCTTCATGACGAACCCGACACGGCACAGGACGGCCAGGACCCATGCCCTGCCCAAGGGCGCCCGACTCGTGGCGCTCCTCGGCGTCCTGCTCCTGCTCGTTTCGTCCTGCGCCGGAGTGGAGGAGCCCACCCCGGACCACGCCGCGGTTTCGGCCCGCTACGCGCACCAGAACCGCGACGGCCAGTCTCCCGAGACTCCGAAGACCGCCCCGGCCGCGACGGCGCGTCCCGTCCAGTCCCAGGCGGCTCCGGTCCAGTCCCAGACGCCGAAGGCCGCCGCGACGAAGCCGATGTCGCCCGCCCCGGCCCAGGCAGTTCCGGCCCCTCGGCCCGCCGAGCCCGCGCGCGCGCCGGCCGGGGCCGGGGAGACGCCGACTCCGACCGGGGCGAACCCGGCCGACGCTCCGGCCGCGCCCCCGGCGCCGCTGGACAACGCGCTCATGGACTTCGCGGGCTGCATCCGGCTGGCGGTGGAGCGCTCCCCCTACCTGAAGGGGCCGTCCCTGGAAATCCAGGTCAAGAAGCTGGACGAAAAGGACGCCTGGTACCACCTGTTCCCAAGCCTCTACTTCACCTTGATCTCGGACCGGAAGATCGCCGGCGCGGACGACCAGAACATGAAGGTGGGCGATTCCTCCCAGACTCTCGGCCTGACCTCGGGCAGCTACAATCCCATCGCGGCCTGGATCCAGCACGACGCCCAGAAGGACGTGACCCGCCTGACCAGGATGAGCGCGGTCCTGACGCTGCAGGAGCTCATCCAGCAGATCGCCACGGCCTTCATCGCCCTGGACACCCTGGACCGCCAGATATCCCTCCGCCGGGAGGTCATCGACCTCAACGAGCGGGCCCTGGTCTTCGCCACCAAGCTGGAGAACATCCACACCTCCCAGATCGACATCAAGATCGCCCTGCAGAAAAAGAATCTCGCCCAAACCGAATACGACATGGCCGTGGTCCAGAAGACCCAGGTGCTCATGAGCCTGCGCGACATGCTCGGCCTGGGGCCCTATGACCTCATCAGGGTGGACGCCGACCAGTTCAACGCCATGCTCGCGGGCTACGACCCGGACGGATACCGCTACGAATACGCCGAAAAGAACAACATCCGCATGCAGATGCAGGAAGTGAAGAACATCCTGGCGGACAAGGACATCACGGCCCAGTGGATCAAGGTCCTGCCGACCTTCAGCTTCGGCGTGCGCCAGCCGGACAAGGTCAACACCCAGAATTCCAGTGGCGACGGAAAGGACTATTTCTTCACGGCCACCATGCAGCTCCCGCTCTGGCAGTGGGGGGAATCGACCCGGGCCTTCGAGCGGGCGGAGATCAAGAAGCGCCAGACGCAATACGCCAACGACGTGGAGCGCCTGCGCTTCAAGTCCGCCTGGATGATGCAGCAGATGCAGGCGCAGCAGCAGCGCTCCCTGCTGGAGCTGGCCCAGGGGGAGGCGGATCTGGCCGAACTCGCCCGGCAGAAGAGCCAAGTGGAATACGGCTCGGGCAAGATTCTCTACCGGCAGTTGCTGGATGCGGAACTGAACGTCATCAACGCCCGGATCAGGGCCAGCGAACTCAGGAAAAACTATTCCACATCCCTGCTCCAGATGGTCGGCGACACCGGGGATCTCATGCGCCGCTACGTGAACATCGAGGATCTCCCCGATGCGCCCTAGGCTGCTCGTCCCCCTGCTGGCCTGCCTGCTCCTCGCGGGCGCGGCCCTTGCCCAGGACACCGGGCCGCAGGTGATCCAGCCCGTGGCCCAGCCCCATCCGCTCGTCTTTTCCGGCAAGATCTACAACTCCTCGTCCGTCCCGGTGATCAGCCCCTTTCCCGGCACCGTGGCCCGCGTCTTCCACGAACTCGGCGAGCCGGTGCGCAAGGGCGACCCGCTCATCGAGATCAAGCTGGAGCAGCAGATGGTCCTGGAGGTCAAGCGCAGGCTGGCCGTGGACGCGACCGTCAAGCGGACCGAGCTGGACATCGCCAGGACCGAGCTTGAGCTCAGGAATCTCACGGAAAAACGGAACATGCTGGAAGTGCTGGTGCGCGACGGCATGGCCACCGCCAGGGACCTGCAGCTGACAGTGGACCAGATCGGCATCACGGAACAGTCGCTGGCCGCCATGCGCAACGCCCTGAAGCAGATCAGGGCCGACCAGGCGGACCAGATCAAGCTCTACAGCGAACAGTTCGGTCGGCCCGTGCGGCCGGGCAACGTGCCGTCCACCATCCTGGTGAGCGCGCCGACGGACGGCATCGTGCTCCAGGCCGTGCCGGAAGCCGAGCCGGGCATGCGCGTCAGCGGCCGTCTGTTCGTCATCGGCTGCATGAATCCCATGATCATCCGGGCCCAGGCGTTCGAAAGCGACGCGGCGCAGCTCAAGGTCGGCCAGGAAGCCACGGCGGAGGTGGAGGCCCTGGGCGGCACGCGCCTGCGGGCGAAGCTGACGAGCATCTCCTGGACCCCCACCAGCAACCAGCTCGAATCGCCCTCGTACTATCTCCTGGAGTTCTCCGTGGACAACCCGGACAACACCCTGCGGGAAGGGTACAAGGTGCGCATCACGTTCCAGCCGAAACCCGATGGGCAAGCCGTTCCGGCGGGATGAACACGGCGGACCATCCGGCCCAGGGACGAGCACGGCCGATTCACCGCGGGAGGAACAAGCGGATGGCGGAATGGAATGACTTCACGACGATCTTGGCCGACAACCTCGCCCGGGTCGAGGCGGAAACCCATGGCCGCGTCCCCCTGGACATGGCGCGGGCCTTCGCCCTCTGGGTCGAATGGACCACCGCCACGCGCGCCCGTGGAGGCACGGCGTTCTTCGCCGGAAACGGCGCCAGCGCGTCCATGGCCTGCCATTTCTCCGCCGACTTGGCGAAAAACGCGCGCGTCCGCACCCAGGTCTTCACCGACCCCTCGCTGCTCACCGCCATCGGCAACGACCTCTGTTACGCCGACGTGTTCGCCGAACCCCTGAGATGGTACGGCCGGGAAAGCGACCTGCTCATCACCGTGAGCAGTTCCGGCAATTCGCCCAACGTGGTCCGCGCCCTGGAAGTCGCCCGCGAGAAAGGCCTGCGTTCAGTGGCCCTGTGCGCCATGCGCCCCGACAACGCCAGCCGCGATCTGGCCGACCTCTGCTTCTTCGTTCCCGCCGCCACCTATGGACAGGCGGAGACCGCCCACGGGGCGATCCTGCACCACTGGATGGACATCATGGAGTCCCTGCCCCGCTAGGGGCCGCGCGGCTCACCGAAGCGGACAACCGGGCGTGAAGCGCACCCGGCCATCAGCGTATTCATAGATCAGGCAGGTCGCGGTCGTGTCCGGGCCCTTTCGGCTGGTGACCGCGCGCAGTCCGCTCCCGCCGACGGAAGCCACGGCCCCCGCGTCATACCGCCCGCCGTCCAGCTCAAAATACGCGTAGCTCCCATCCCGGGCTTCCGCCGCGCTGAACGTGCGCGAGAGAAGCGCTCCGTCCGGACCGGAGAGACGCAGCTCCGCCTCTCCCGCGGCTTCCGGCTCCACCCTGAACAGCACGCCCAGCCGTTTCAGACCGCCAGGGTCGCGCCGGTGCGTTTCCGACATGGACAGGTCCAGGGAAGCCCCTTCCCCGAGCACGGGCCCCGGCCGCACGTTGTAGTCGTCGGGGCGGAAAAGGTAGTCGCTGTACCGCGAAGGCCGCTCGCTCAGCCAGTACCGCTCCAGGAGTTTCGGGAACATGGTCCCCACCGCGAGGACGGCCATGAGAAAGACGAGCAGCATCCCCGCGAGCGTCCGCCACGCCGGGAGCCTGCCGCCGAACAGGGCGAACCCCAGGAAGATGAGCAGGGGCGTGAAGTATCGGCCCTGCACCCCGTCGATCATGGTCAACGGATGCGGCAGGCAGACGAGGATGAGCACGAAGAGCGACACGGTGGAGACCGCCACGCCCACGCCGAGCGCGACGCGCCCGGCCCTCGGGCGTGTGTCCCCGCCCCGCGTGAGGCAGACCGCAGCCATGAGCGCGAAAAGCACGCCGAAGACCTTGTAGATGGCGGAATCCAGGGGAGCATCCAGCCAGCCGAGGATGCCCACGAACATGTTCCAGTAGTGCTTGAGCATGGCCCCGTTGCCCAGGGTGGCGGCCATGACCTGGAAGAACCGCGCCGGGTCCGTCAAATAGCCCCAGGCGACGGCCAGGGTCGAAGGCTCGCGCGGAAACATGCCCCGCACGGTGAGCAGGGCGTAGAGGATCCAGGCCGTCGCGGCCGTGAACGCCGCCAGGGAGCCCACCAGGCAGAGCCGATCCTTCCGGCTCCCGTGGATGACCAGCGGCAGCAGCGTCAGGATGAGGAGATTCATCCGCGACGTCGCCAGGGTGAACAGGCAGAGGACGAGCAGGACCGCCATCGGCCGGGTGAAGGACCGCCGCGTGTCGGCCCCGCGCATGAACAGGGCGGCGGCCAGGACGCACATCCCGAAGGCCACGCCGTCCTGGCTCGCCGAGGCCAGCTGGAACAGGGTCATGGGCAGGACGAACAGGGCCGCGACGAACAGGGGGATTGGAAACAACAGGCACGCCGCGCCCAGCATGCCGAGGCAGGCCGACAGCGAGAAGATCCGCGCCATGTGGACGCCGGCGTCCACCGTCAGGTCGAGGGCCCGGCCGAGAGCCAGGGCGGCCGCCTGGGGCGCGTAGATCAGGGGAAAATACAGGGCGGTGTTCGGAAAGGCCATGTGCGTGCCGGTTCCGCTCCAGCGGATGGAACGGGACAGGACCACGTCCGGGTTGGTCGCCTTCTTTTCCCTGTGGAAGGGAAACTCCTCGTAATGCTTCATGTAGGCCAGGAGGCCGTCATCAACCAGCGCGCCCGAGGGCTGGCCCGGACGGCTTTCCGGGAGGATCGCCCCCCGCGACAGGGCGTAGGCCCGGGCCACGTGGTTGAACTCGTCCGGGGACTGGAACGGGGGCGTCAGCCAGGAAACGGCCGAGGCCAGCAGAAACAGCGCGCAGAGGAACACCACGGCCGTGGCCGGCGTGTACCAGAACCCCCCGGGGCTGGTGCGCGGAAGCGCCATCCTCCCCGCCTGTCCGTCGCTCATGCCGTCTCCTCCGCCCGCGTTCCCCGGACCATCACCCGGCGCGCCCCCCGCCGACGACACGGCGTGACAGCTTGCGCGCCAGGGCCCACGCCTGCCCGGCCAGCGCCGTGGGCAGGCAGAACGGATGGAATTTCCAGGTGTACAACAGCCTGCTGCGCAACAGGATCAGCGCCTGGCCGAGGCCGCGCCCCCGCCCGCGCCGGTTGGAAACCCCGGTGGACAGCCCCTCGGCGTGGAGCACCTGGGCCCGGGGCGACCAGCACAGCTCCCAGCGGCCCGGGGACCGCGCGGCCCGCGCCGCCCAGTCCAGCTCCTCGCAATAGAGGAAATAGGCCTCCTCCATGAGCCCCACGTGCAACAGGAATTCCCGCCGGATGAACACGCTGGCCCCGTTGACGTAGTCCAGCCGTCCGGGCGGGTCCTGGGGCTCCGCGCCCAGGGGCAGACGCGCGCCGTCGCCGTGCAGCCCGCCCCGGCCCCACAGGGGGGCGAACCAGCCGCCGCCGAAGCACTGCACCACCTCGGGGTCGTCCATGTAGCGCGTCAGCGCGCCGCACAGGCCGCAGCCTTCGTGCGCGGCCATGTGGTCCAGGAGCGCCGAGGCGGCGTCGGGAAAGACCGTGGTGTCGCTGTTCAGCAGCCAGACGTAGGGCGCGCCGGACGCCAGGGCCAGCCGGAGCCCGACGTTGTTCCCGCCCGCGTAGCCGAGATTGGCCCCGGTGTCGATGAGCACGATCCGTTCATCGCCGGACAACGCCCCGGCCTCGGCCTGGGTCCGGGAAAGGCGCAGCAGCCCTCCGCGTCCGGGGTCTTCCCCGGCCCAGCGCGCCAGGGCCTCCAGGGAATCGTCCGGCGAGCCGTTGTCGCAGATGACCAGCCGCTCCGGGGGCTCGCTGGAGGCAAGGAGGCTCTCGGCGCAGCGCACCGTGTCGCGCCGGCGTCCATAGTTGAGCACCAGGGCCCAGTAGGGCCGGTTCATGCCGCCTCCCCCTTCGGTTCCGTCTCAATTCCCCGGCCGGACCGGCGCCGCCTCCCGGCCGCGCCCGGCCGCGCTTCCGGCCCGGCGCATGCGCACCCACACGACCAGCCCGATGCAGCTCAGGCCCAGCACGAAGGCGTACTGCATGATGGCGATGCCCAGGGCCACGTCCTTGGAGACCCCGAGGGCGGCCAGAAACACGATGTGGGCCTTCTCGCGCACGCCGATGCCGTTGAAGGAGATGGGCAGGCTGGTGAGCAGCGTGACGACCGAAACCGAGCCGAACAGCTCCCAGAAGCCGGGAGATGCGGCGCCCGTCAGCCGGATGTACTCCATGTACATGACGGTCAGGCCCGCGAGCATGAGAAAGCCCACCACATAGGCCGCCAGAAAGACGCCGGGCGTGACGCAGGCCCGGAAGCCGGTCACCAGGGCCAGCAGGCCGTCCAAAAGCCGGGCGGCCCAGGGGCGGCCGCCCAGAAGCCAGTTCAGGACGCGCTTCATGGGGGCCAGCAGGGCCAGGAGTCCCAGGGCGAGGAGCAGGGCCGCGGCCAGGCACAGCCGTCCGGCGTGCAGCATTTCCGGCCCCGCGGCCGGGCCCAGGAACAGCGGCAGGCAGGAGAAGCTGGCGATGACGAGCAGGCCCAGGACCTTGTCGAAGAGCACGGACACGCCCGCCCCGAGAAAGGTCGAATCGCGGCCGGTGTAGTAGATGCGCACCGCGTCCTGGCCCACCAGGGCGGGCATGAAGTTGTTGAACAGGAACCCCACGAAGGTGATCTTGAGCAGGGCCCAATAGGGCAGGCCGCTGCGCAGCACGCCCAGGACGAGCCACCAGCGGGACACCACCAGGAGCTGGATGGCCACGATGATCCCGAAGGAGAGCAGGATGAAGCCCAGGGGCAGCCCGGCCAGATGCCGCAGGGAGGCCCCCACGCTGGCGTCGGTGAGGGCGTAGCGCAGCAGGGCCAGGGACACGAGCACCTGGGCCGCGACCGCCAGAAGCTTGCCGGAGAGCCGGCGCGGGCGCAGCCGTCGCGCCGCCCGGCCGATGCGCTCGCGGGCCTCAGTCCGCACCGGCGTCCACCTCGCGTGCGCGCGGGTCGCGCGGGGGGTACACCGCGCGCCGCACCCGGCGGATGGCGATCTCCACGAAGGAATGCATCACGGAGAGCAGGTTGCGCATGGTCAGGGCCGTGGCCTCCTTGCCCTTGCGGTCCGTGGCCCCCTTGTGCCGGATCTGCATGTAGGTGATGTCCTCGTCCAGGAGCCGGGTCACGATGTCCGCCTGGAACCCGAAGCCATAGGAGATGGGCGGATAGCGCATGACGTGGTAGCGCAGGAACACGGGCAGGGCGTTGTAGTACTTGATGTCGTTGCCGCTGATGCGGTTCACCAGCCAGGTGAAGAGCATGGAGATGCGCTTGCGCAGGGGCGACTTGCCGCCCACGTCACGCTGCACCTGATAGGGAATGACCATGTCCGCCGCGCCCGCGTGGCTGAAGATGTGCTTCAGGGCCTCGAAGGTCTCCGGGTTGTCGCCGCAGCACAGGCGGTAGTATCTGCCTGTTCCCAGGTACGCGCCCTCCACGAAGTTGTTCGCCAGGCCGCGGTTCTTCTCGTTGGGACAGAAGCGGATGTTCTTGCCCGGGCGCTCCGCCACGAAGGCGCGGATGATCTCGGCGGAACCGTCGCGCGAGCAGTCGTCGATGACGATGATCTCCCAGTCCTTGCCGGAGGCCTCCAGGGCCGCGGCCACGGTTTCGAGCGTCTGCCCGATGAACGCGGCCTCGTTGTAGCACGTGACCAGGATGGTCAGCTCGTGCTCGTGCTCCAGGGGATCCCTCACCATGACCAGCAGCCCGCCAAGCTAAAGCAGCCCGTCCCCGCGGGAGAACGAGAGGTAATGGTACGCGCTGCCCCACAGGTCGGCCAGCCCGCCGGCCTTCACGGCCGCGCGGAAGGTTCCGGCGTCCTCGAGGGGCAGGGCCTCGTGCACGGCCTTCAGACAGGCGGCCAGGCCCGCGAGATTCTCGTCGCGCGCGGCCGCCAGCCACTCCGCCAGGGGCCCGCGCAGGGCCACGGCCTCCAGGCCGCGCACGCCGTCCGTGTAGTCCGAAATGGCCAAAGCCAGTTCCTCCAGCCCGGCCACCACCTCGGGACCGGCCGCGCCGTCGGCCTCGAAGCCGGGGCGGGCGGGCTTGCCCGTGAGCATGCTGCCCAGGCGTCCGCGCCACTGCTCCAGGACCGCGGCGTTGCGGCCGCCGGGGGCGGGTACGTCCTTATACCAACGCATGGCCTCCTCGGCAAACCAGCGCGGCGAGGTGGAGAGGAACTCCGCTCCGGCGGATTCGATGACCGGCAGCAGCTCGCCGTAGCTCCACAGGTAGCGGTCGGCGTAGAAGGGATTCACCAGCAGGTCCTTCCACCAGGCGGCGAAGGGACGGCTGGCCTTGATGCGGCCGAAGGCCTCCCCGAACAGCTCCTGGGCGATGCCCAGGGACTCCTCGGAGCGGAACCCGGCCCCGCTCAGCTCGCAGGCGCGGTACAGGGCCAGCCGCTTGTGCAGCTCGATGAGCCCGCCGAAGCGGCAGTTGAAGGAAATGACGCCGATGCCGCCGGGAGCCAGCAGACGGCAGATCTTGGCCGCCAGCTCGGCCTTGTTGGGCAGGGTGAACAGGAAGCCCTCGGCCAGCACGAGATTGAACTTGCCGTCCTCCGGGAAGTCGTCGATGCCCAGGGAGGAGACCTCGGCCAGCCGCCCGGTGAGGCCGAAGACCTCGAACACGTCGCGCAGCCGCTGATGGACCTGCTCGTTGGGCTCCACCAGGGTCAGCTCCGCGCCGCACAGGGCCAGGACCACGGCGTTCTCGCCGGAGTTGCAGCCGAACTCCAGCACCTTCTGGCCGGAGAGGAGCCCGAGGGGGATGCCCAGGTGCCCGGAATAGAGATTGCGGCGCTTGGCCGCGTGCGAGGCCAGGGCCTCGGGCGTGGCCAGATCGATGGGCACGGGGTTGAAGTGGTTCTTGCGGTAGTAGTCCAGCAGGGATGCGGCCTGGTCGCTCATGGAAATCCTCCTGGACCGCGCGGCGGCGCGGCCCGGGCTTGCGTTCAATCGGTTCCGGCTCCGGGGACGAGAAGCGAGAGGCGGGGATGCAGCCCGGACAGGCGGCGGGCGATGTTCCGCGCCAGCTCCGGCGGGAAGCCCAGGAACACGGCCGAATCCCCGGGGGCGTCGGCCGGGCCGATGATGGGCAGGCCCAGATGCGTCTTGCCCCAGCGCTGCGCGTCCTCGTCGACGAAGAAATCCACCTGCCCGGCCAGCACCTGGGCCAGCCAGGTTCCGGCGATGGCCGTGCCGAACACGCCGAACCGGCCGCCGCGCGCGTGCAGGGCGGCGGCCTCGGCTCCGGCTTCGTCCGCGGCTCCGGCCAGCCAATCCAGGCCCCCGGAGGCCAGGGCCAAACCCCGGGCAGCGTCGCCCGCCCCGGAATCCGCCGGGCCGCCGGAACGGGGACGCGCGATGACGCCCACCTCCTTGGCCATCCAGGCCGGCCCCAGGGCCGCCACCTCGTACCCGGCCTGTTCCACGGCCCGGGTCAGGGTCTCGGCGAAGAAGTGACCGCAATGGTCCACCACGGCGAAATCGAAAAAGCTCTGGGCCAGGTCCGGCACCATGACCAGGAGCGCGCCGTCCGGCTTGAGCAGACGGCGGACCCGCGCCAGCTCGGCCACGGGATCGGGCATGTGCTCGAGCACGTAGATCATGCTCACCGCGTCGTAGACGCCCTGGACCTCGTCCAGCCCGCCGCAGTGGAAGGCGCGCACGCCGTCGCGGGCGAGGACCTCGCCGCGCCGCTGGGCGCAATGGTCCTGCCCGGCGAGGGTCCAGCCCGGCCGGGCCGCGTGGAAGGCGGAGAGAAAGGCCCCGCCGCCGCAGCCCACGTCCAGCAGGTCGCCGGTTTCCGGCAGGTCCACGCCCCCGGGGCCGAGCATGCCCCGGATGAGCCGGGACGTGCGCGGGGCCGGGCCGCCGGAGTCGAACACCACCTGCTCCGAGCCGTTGCTCAGGTGGTACATGACGTAGTCGGAGTAGACGGCCTCGGCGTCGGCCCGCCACTGGGCGTCCAGGCGCTTCTGCACGTGGCCGCAGACCTCGCAGCAGAGGATCGCGCCCATGCGCGGCCAGGGCTTCACGTCGCTGGTCACGCCGGGAAATTCCGAGAAGGGGGCTCCGGGCCGCACCTCGCGGGCCGCGCCGCCGCACAGCACGCAGCGATCAGTGGACGGACTCATGGACGGGCCTCCCGCGAGGCTTCGGCGGCCAGCTCGAAGGCCCGGCGCACCACGACCTCCGGCGCGGGGGCCGGGCCGGACATGGCCAGGGCCGTGTGGGCCGGGGCGAACAGCCCGCGCCCGGCGCAGGAGACGGGCCGGACCAGCGCGGGGTCAGCCCCCAGCGCTTCCGCCCCGATGCGGGCGGCCTCGAAATAGGTGATGTCGCGCGCGGCCGAAAGATGGAAAACCCCGGGCGCGCGGTCCCGGGCCGCTCCCAGCAGGGCGCGGGCGGCCTCGGCCTCGCTCACCGGGGCCATGCGCATGTCCTCGAAGGCCTCCACCGGCTGTCCGGCCAGCAGGTCCGAGGTCCAGCGGCGGATGAGCCCGTTCCCGCCGTCGAGCACCTTGGTGATGCGCAGCACGGCGGCTCCGCCGGGCAGCTCGCGCAGGAGCGCGGCCTCGGTCTCGGCCTTGAGCCCGCCGTAGACGGTCACGGGATTCGTCGGATCGCCGGGCGCGGGCATGGGGGCGGAGCCGTCGAAGACCTGGCTCGTGGAGGGGAAGACCACGAAGAATCCCCGTCCGGCCAGCAGCCGGGCCAGGGTCAGGGTGGCCTCCAGGTTGAGCCGCCGGGCCCGCGCCGGATCGGCCTCGCAGGCCGCAGTATCGGTCAGGGCCGCCAGGATCAGGGCCGCGCCGCCCGGCCCGGGGTCCGGCAGACGCCAGGAGCCGGGCGGCGTTTCCAGGTTCACGTAGTACGGGCCGGAGTCCTCGCGGCTGGTGGCCGTCAGGCCGTCCTCCCCGGCCGCCGCGGCGATGACCGCGTGGCCCAGGCAGCCTTCGGCCCCCACGAGCAGCGTCACGCGGCCCGGACGCATCACTTCGGCCCCACGCACAGCCCGATGAGGTAGTGGGCCATGGGATAGAACCCGGTGTGCACCACCTCGTCGTTCATGCTGAACAGGAACACGTTGTGGAAGAAGTCCCGCAGGAGCGCCCGGAAGGGCTTGTGGCTCATGCAGTTCACGTGGCCTTCCTTGCTGGCGGGCGAGGCGTAGGCCTGGCTTTCCAGGCTCGGCATGCCCACGATGAGCACGCCCTGGGGGGTCAGGCTCCCGGCCAGGTTGCCCACGAAGGTCCGCTCGTGGCGGGCCTCGATGTGCTCGATGACGTCCAGGGTGTAGGCCGCGTCGAACTTGCCGTCCGGCGCGCCGGAGACCACCGGCCCGGCGAGGATGTCGTGCTCGCGGCACTCCATGTCCCACTTGCCGGTGCAGCGTTCGCGCGCGTCCTCGATGAACACCGGATCGAAGTCCGTGCAGACCAGGCTGCCCACCTCGGCCCGCACGATGCGCGAGCCGAAGGCGTCGGCGCAACCCAGTTCCAGCACGCGGTTCTTGCCCGTGAGCATCTTGGCCACGAACTTGTAGCGCGAGAGCAGGAACACGAGGCGCTTGGGATCGTCGCGCCAGACCTGGTTGCTCATCAGGCCGAAGCGCGCCAGCCCTTCACAGGCGGCGATCTCCAGCGTCTCCTGGTACTGCGGCTCGCGGGTCTTCTTTGTCATGCGGGCACCTACATCTTGATGAGCACCCGGCCGGCCTGCCCGGTGCGCACCGTGTCCAGGGCGTCGTTGATGTCCTCCAGCGCGAACTCGTGGGTCACGAGCCCGTCCAGGCTCACCCGGCCCTGCTTGACCAGGTTGATCATGCGCGGGATGTCCAGCGCGGGCAGGCAGGAGCCGCCCTCCGAGCCCTTGAGCACCTTCTTGAAGTGCAGCGGCAGGGTGTAGATGTTCACCTTGTCGCCCTTGGTGGGCACGCCCACCAGGATGGTGCGGCCGTCGGCGTGGGTCAGGTCGTAGCACAGCTCGATGATCCGCGCGTTGCCCGTGGTGTCGATGACCACGTCGGCCCCGGCCTCGCCCACGATCTTTTTGATCTCGGCGGCGATGTCGGCCACGTTCCTGGAGTTGAAGGCATGGGTGGCGCCGAACTTCCTGGCCATCTCGGCCTTCTCGTCGGAGAGGTCCACGCCGATGACCGGGTTGCCGCCCACCAGGGCCGCCAGCTGGACGATGTTCAGGCCCACGCCGCCCACGCCGAAGACGACCACGCTCTGGCCGATCTTCACCTGGGCGTCGTTGTTGATGACGCCCATGGCCGTGGTCACGGCGCAGCCCAGGAGCGGCACCAGGCGGGGATCGAAGTCCTCGGCCACGGGGGTCATGCGGTTCTCGCTGATGATCGCGTGGCGGCAGAAGGTGGTCACCCAGCCCGCGTTCACCACCTTGCCGTTCCAATCGTACTTGGGCGGCTCGCACTGCAGGCCGGTGCCCGGCCGCCAGTGCAGGCAGACACGCTGGCCGGGCTTGACCGTCTTCACGCCCGGGCCGATCTCCAGCACCTCGGCCACGGCCTCGTGGCCCAGCAGGTGCGGCAGGAACTTGTCCGGGCCCTTGGCGCCCGCGATCTCGTTGAGCTGCGCGCCGCAGATGCCGGAGTACATGATCTTCACCAGCACCTGGCCGAAGGACAGGCTCTCGGGCAGGCCGATCTCGGCCACGGCCAGGGGCTTCTTCTGCTCCACCAGGATGGCGGCGGTGGTCTTCTTCACTTGCATGACGGGCTCCTCGCGGTGCTATTCGAAGTAGATGAACTCGTAGTCGCCGGTGTAGCCGAAGTGGCGGTACAGCCAGATCCACTCCGCGGTGTCGAAGAAGCTCTCGCAGGTCAGCGCCCAGCACTGCACGTTGAACAGCTCCTGCTCGTTGCGGTAGCTCTCGAGCATCACATAGGCCTGCTTGCCCACGCGCTCGATCTCGGCCAGGGCGGTCTTCAGCTCGAAGATGCGCAGGTTGTGCAGGGTGGCCAGGGAGATGACCAGGTCGAAGGACTTGTCGCCGAAGGGGTAGGCGTCCTGGGCCCGGTAGCGGAACAGGGTGGCCTTCTCCTTCACCTCGTCGGTGTTGGAGGCCAGGCCGTGGTTGGAGATGTCGAAGCCGACGATCTCAAGGCCGGGCTCGAGGAGCAGCATCTCGTGCAGCAGGAAGCCCTTGCCGCAGCCCACGTCGAGCACGCGGGAACCGGCCTTCAGGCCGTAGGTCTCGATCATGGCCTTGGCCACGGGGGCCCAGCGGCCGGGCATGTAGCGGTAGCCGCCGTAGCCGAAGCGGCGGTCGCCGTCCCAGTAGTCGAACTCGTATTCCTTGGCCTTGAGCATGCACGTCACCTTGTCGTCGACCATGCGGCCGATGTAGTCGCGCTTGGTGGCCTTGTGCAGCGGGGTCACGAAGTTGCGAAGCTGTCCCATGTGTTCCTCCGAAGTTTGCAGGGAATAGTGTTTCCGCGTCAGGCCAACAGGCCCTTCACGGCCTCCGCCACGGCCTTCTGATCGATGCCGAAACGGCTCATGAGCTGGTTCTGGGCGCCGTACTTGTCGGGGAAAACGTCCGGGATGCCCAGACGCTTGAAACGCGGCTGCCGCGCGAAGGGCGTCTCGGCCAGCAGTTCGGCCGCGGCGCCGCCCAGGCCGCCCACGACCGTGTGCTCCTCCACGCTGACCACGGCGCGCACCCCCCCGGCCATGTCCAGGAAGAGTTCCGAGTCGAAGGGCTTCACCGTGTGCATGTGCAGGATGGAGCAGGAAATCCCCTCCCCGGCCAGTTCGTCGGCTGCGGCCTTGGCCGGGCCCAGGGTCACGCCGGTGCAGAGGATGAGCGCGTCGGTCCCTCGGCGGATCTCCATGCCCTTGCCGAGCACGAAGGGGATGGCCGGGTCGGAGACGATGGGGTCGTAGCCCTTGGCCAGCCGGATGTAGAGCGGCCCCGGCCAGTCCACGGTCTGGGGCATCATGCGCTCCATCTCCTCGGCGTCGGCCACGGCCACGATGGCCATGTTCGGCAGGGCCCGGAAGATGGCGATGTCCTCGATGGCCAGGTGCGTGGAGCCCAGCGGGGCGTACACCAGGCCGCCGCCGTTGCCGATGAGCCGCACGTCGGCCTTGTGCAGGCAGAGGTCCAGCGCCACCTGCTCGAAGCAGCGCCGGGTCAGGAAGGTGGCGATGGTGTTCACGTAGACGATGCGCCCGTCGAAGGCCAGCCCGGCGGCCATGCCGATGGCGTGGGCCTCGTTGATGCCCTCCATGATGAAGCGCTCGGGCAGCTCCTCGCGGAACTTCTTCAGGGTGCCGAAGCCCAGGTCCGAGCCCAGGAAGACGATGCGCTCGTCCTTGCGGGCCAGCTCATGGACCATGTTGAGACACTTGCCGCGCATCCTACGCACCCTCCTTCAGCGGGAAGGCCGCGCGCAGCCCGGCCATGTCCTCGTCGGTGAACTTGCTCTTGTGGTGCCAGGTGAGGTTGTTCTCCGAGGGAACGTAGCCCTTGCCCTTCACCGTGTGGCAGATGACGCAGGAGGGCTTGCCGGGCTCCAGGGGCTTCTTGAACGCCTCGCGCAGGGCGCGGAGGTCGTGCCCGTCCACCTCGGTCACGGCGAAGCCGAAGGCCCGCCACTTGTCGGCCAGGGGCTCCAGGTTCTGCACCTCGAAGGTGGTGTCGTAGGACTGCTGCTTGTTGTAGTCCACGATGGCCCAGAGGTTGTCGAGCTTGCGGTTTCCGGCGGAGAGCGCCGCCTCCCACACGCTGCCCTCGTTGATCTCGCCGTCGCCCATGGCCACGTACACGCGGCTGTCGCGGCGGTCGAGACGGGCGGAGACGGCCATGCCCACGCCGATGGACAGGCCGTGGCCCAGGGCCCCGGTGCTGGCCTCCACGCCGGGCACCTTGCCCGCCTCCGGGTGGCCGCCCAGAATGCCGTCGTAGGCGCAGAAGCGGCACAGCTCGTCGGCCGGGAAGAAGCCCTTGTCGGCCAGGACCACGTACAGCGCCAGGCAGCCGTGCCCCTTGCTCAGGATGAAGCGGTCGCGCTTGGGATCCCTGGGGTTCTTCGGGTCGATGCGCAGGATGTCGTCATAGAGCACCCGCACGATCTCGATGAGCGAGAACGTGCTGCCCACGTGCCCGCGCCGGGAATGTTCGAAAATCTCCACCACGTCCCGGCGCAGCTTCCTGCCCCGATCGTCCAGGGGCGTCAGCCCGCCGGGCTGGGTCTCAATGCACACCGTCTGTCGCATCCATGATCCTCGCTTGCTCCAACATGGCGCGGGCCTTGGCCAGCTGCGCCCCGCGCCGGGCCGAATCGTCGTCCGCGCAGGCCGAGCCCGCCGCGAAACGCCGCCGGGCGTCCGCGCCGCGCAGAAACTCGTTCAACAGGATGAGGCACCATTTGATCCCGTACAGGGGATACACCGCGCCGACGCGGTCCCGCAAGCCGGAATCCTCCCGGCCGAAACGCTCCAGGAACCCCGAGGCGAAACGCCGCCGCAGGTCCCGGGGCAGGTTCATGGCCGGGTGCAGCACGAAATCGCAGAGGGTCTTGGCCGGGTCGTCCCAGCCGAAATACTCGAAGTCCACGAAGCGCAGCCCCTCGCCGGAACGCAGGGCGTTGTGCAGGCCGAAGTCCGAAGGCGAGAGCGTGCGCAGCGCCGACGGCAACTCACGCGACGGGTCGCCTGACATGTCTTCCGCCCGGGCCAAACTCTCCGCCATGAAGGGCGTCAGCGCGCCGGAGAGGTATTCCGCGAGTTCGCGGCCCAGGCAGGCGTCCTCCGGCACGGCCTGGAGCGCGGCCAGCCGCTTGCGCAGGTTGGCGGCCAGGGCGGCCAGGGAGAAGCAGGCCTCGGAGGCGGCCGGAACCTCCGCCGCCTTCGCCTCCGGCAGCTCACGCGCCAGGCGGCGCAGGCCGCACAGGAACTCCAGGCAGGCGTCCATGTCGGCCCCGGAGGCGGGCGTCAGGCCGGCCTGGGAGCCGTCGAGAAAGGTGTACAGGGCCATGCCCCGGGAGGCGTCCCGGGCCACGGGCCGGGCCACGAAGGGGGCCAGGTCCGGCCGACCGGACAGGAGCGAGAGCGCCCGCCACTCCGCGCCCAGCCGGTCGCGGGGGTCGTCGCGGTGCCGGTGGTAGTGCTTGCCCGCGTACTCCCGGCCGGAGACCGTACGCACCTGATAGACGCGGGAGTTGCGGCCGCCATAAATACGCTCACAGGCGGCCAGGGGCTCGCCCGCCAGGGCCCCGAAGTCCGGCGGAACCGCGCCTTCGAGTTCCGCCAGCAGGACGTCGGCGATCTCGTCCCAGGAGCCCAGGCGGCGCACGCCCTCCTGGGCCGCCGCGTCGGCCGCCGGGTCGTAGAGGATGCGCGTGACGCCCCGGGGAAAGGCGGGCTCCGCGAAGGTCTCCTCCAGGTCGTCCACGAAGTGCGTGCAGCCGAGGGCCGCGATGCGCGCCACCTTGGCCTCGCGCGTGGGCTCGAAGAAGACCCGGCCGGGCTCCAGCCCCGTGCCCGGGGCGAAGAAGCCCTGGGCCTCGAGGAACGCCAGCGCGGCCAGGTGGAAGTCCGCGCCGTCGGAGTAGTTGTTGGCCACGCGGGTCTTGTGGCTCACGATGTGGAGCGAAAACACCGCGCCCGCCGCGCGCAGGGCCGAGACGCGGGAAAGGAAGCGGTCCACCCCGGGCATGAGCCGGGCGCGGGGCATGTGCGTGCCGTAGACCAGGGCCTGGAGCCTGCGCCACTCCTGCTCGCCCTGGTCGCCCTTGGCGCGCAGGCGGTCGCGCAGGGCGCGCTTGCCCAGGCCCGGCGAACCCGGCGGCGCCGGAGGGAGGTAGCCCTCCGACACCGCCAGATCACAAAGCAGCTCGTCGTAGCCGACAAGCGTGTTGTCCAGGTCCAGCCCGATGACCGGGCCCCCCCCGATCTCGGAAGCGGGACTCATCTCAGTCTGTCTTCCGGCTACTTCAGCTTCACGGCCTGCATGAGCTTCACGTTGAAGTAGCGGATGTCGTCCATGCTGTTGGGCAGCTTGCCCGCCCCGAAGGCGTTCTTCAGGTCCAGGATGGCCTCCTGGATGGTGTGCGTGGGCTCGAAGCCGAGCTCATCCCTGATCTTGCGGCTGGACACGTGGTAGCTGCGGTTGTCGTTGGTGGGGGTGGTCTCCACCGGGATGTCGCCGCCCAGGGTCTCGCGCACCATCTGCGCGATCTCCTTGACCTTGTAGTTCTCGTAGCCCACGTTGTAGATCTTCTTCTGGATCTTCTCGGGGTCCTGCTTGAGCATGAACAGGTACACGTCGCACATGTCCTGGATATGCAGGTTGGGGCGCTTCTGCTCGCCGCCGAAGACCGTGATCTTGCCCTTGTTGATGGCGTGGTTGGTCAGGATGTTCACGGTCAGGTCCAGGCGCATGCGCGGGGAGTAGCCGCACACGGTGCTGGGCCGGATGGTGGTGACGATGAAGTCGTCGGTGGCGGCCTTGTTCAGGTATTCCTCGCACATGGCCTTGTACTTGGAGTAGTCGGTCAGCGGCTCGAGCGGCAGGTCCTCGGTGACCTCGGGGTCGTCCTTCAGGCCGTACACGCTGGAGCTGGAGGCGTAGATGAAACGCTTCACCCCGCTCTTCTTGGAGATGTCCACCAGGGGCAGGAAGGCGTCGTAGTTGATGGAGCGGGCCAGGTTGGGGTCCAGCTCGTAGCTCGGGTCGTTGGAGATGCAGGCCAGGTGGATGACCGCGTCGCAGCCGGGGATGTGCTTTTCGAGCAGGGAGGCGTCGCGCAGGTCGCCCTTGATCTCGATGAGGTTCGGGTGGCCCTTGCCGCCCAGGATCACGTCGTCGCCGTAGAGGTACAGGTCCAGGACCTTCACCTTGTAGCCCGCGTCCAGCAGCTGGGGGACCAGCAGGGCGCCCACGTAGCCCGCGCCGCCGGTGACGAAGATGGTCTTGATTTCGCTCATGCTCATTCACCCGTCCTGTTTGGTTGAAGGCCGGAAAATTCCCCGGCCCTGTTCACGTTCCTCGGCAAAATCACCGCCGAAATCCGCGCGGCTCGCGGAGGGGCCTACACGCCCTGGAGCGCGGTCCACAGTTCCGGCACGCTCTCGTCGTGCCGGGCCCGACAGTAGAAGCTCTCGCCGCCGTCGGCGACCGTGCGCACGAGCATGGTCTTCCAGGGGCGGAAATAATAGGCCGCGCTGCCCTTGGGGGCCTCGGCCCGGGTGTCCTCCGGCAGGTCGTGCAGGTCGCAGACCAGGGAGGTGAACCGGCGTATCTCCCGCCCCTCGCGGGCGGCGACGTTGCGCGCCATGGCCAGGGCCTTGAGGTAGACCTCCGGGGCCATGACCGCGCTGCCCAGGTTCATGACCACGCCGCCCTCCAGGCCCTCGACCTCGGCGGCGTAGATGAGGAAATCCCGGTGGCTGGCCGAACCGAAGGCCGCGCCGCTGAAATTCGGATGCTGGTGGATGATGTCCTGGCCGATGCCCACGTGCACGGTCACGGGGATTCCCAGCTCCCAGGCTCGGGCCAGCAGCGAGAGGTCCTTGTACGGATACGCGCCCCGGGCGATCTCCCGGCCCACGGCCTCGCCCAGGCCCAGGCCCTCGGCGTCCCCGGCGGTCACGATGTCGTTGATCCGCCCGGTCTCCTTCCAAAGCCCGAACTCGCCGGCCTTGATGTAGCGGGCCACGCTCTCCGTGGTGGCGCCGATGAGCGCCAGCTCGAAGTCGTGGATCACGCAGGCTCCGTTCACCGCCACCAGGCTCACGAAGCCCTGGCGCAGGAGGTCGAAGAGATAGGGCTGCACCCCGCTGCGCAGCACGTGCGCGCCCATCATGAGCACCCGCGCCGCGCCGCGCTCCCGCGCCGCCGCCAGACGGGCGGCCACGGTGGTCAGCGCGGGCCTTACGGAAGCCGCCGGGACCGGAGCCGTCCGCGCCCGGCAGGAGGCCGGGGCGAAGTCCAGGTCGTGGGCGCGGTCCGCCAGGGGCTGGAGCTTCAGCCGGGTCAGGTCGAAGAGTCTGTGGCGCGTGGGCATGGCCTACTTCAGAAGCGAGGTCAGGTATTTCTGGGTGCTCTGGCGGTCGATGGCCTTCTTGTTGCCGATGACCCCCACGGCCAGGCCGCCCACCACGTTGCCGAGGAGCGCGATGATCTCCGCGGGCGCGTTCAGCGCGGCGGCGAGCGCGGTGACGGAGAAAAAGGCGTCGCCGGAGCCGATGCGGTCCACGACCTTGGTGGCGAAGGCGGGCACCTCCACGAAGCCGCCGCCCGGCGTGAAGACCATGCAGCCGCGCTTGCCGCGCGTCACGGCCAGGGACCGGCAGCCGAGGCGCTCCGCCGCCTGGAGCATCAGGGGCATGAGCGGCCCGGAAAGATCCCGGTCCTCCAGGCGCATCTCCGGCTCCGCCAGGCTCACGTAGTCCGCGCGCTGGTAGCGGCCGATGGTGTGGTAGCCCCGGTTGCCCGCGTTGGCCTGGGTGTTCACGGCCAGGAACCGCGCCTTGCGCTCGAGCATGCGCCGCATGGCCGGGGAGATGGTCCCGTGGCCGAAGTCCGCCGCGATGACCAGGTCGTAGTCGGCCGCCTCGGCCTCCAGCGCGGCGACGAACTCGGCGTCGTCGTCGGCGGGCAGGCCGGAGTCGTCCATGTGGTAGATCTCAAGGAGCTTGTTGAAGGTGTAGCCTTCCAGGTAGCGCCGCTTCTCGATGGTGGGCGCGCCCCTGTGCAGGGCCAGGTGCGGCCGCACCGAGGGAGCCAGGCTCTCGCGGATGAAGCCCTCGCGGCCGCCCAGCTCGCCCATGACGGAGAACAGCCGGACGTCGGCGACATAGCTCGACAGGTGGTTGGCCACCGCCAGCACGCCGCCCGCGAACAGGTCGCTGGAGCCGTGCTTGAGCGCCAGCACCGGCTCCTTGCTGGAGGAGCCGATGACGCTGCAATAGTGGTAGTCATCCAGGATGGTGTCGCCGATGACCAGGACCTTGAGCTTTCGCATGGCGTCCAGGACGCCCTGCACGTCGGCCTCGGAGTAGCGGCGGCGGAACAGGCCCAGGTAGTCCTGGACCTCCTCGGGGAAGGAGGAGAGGAAGCGGTTGATGAGGTTCGTGGAGCTGAAGACCACGTCCTTGCTGAAGGCCATTTCCGCGCCCACCTCGTGGGCCACGCGCTCCTCGGCCTGGAGCTTGCCCGTGGGATCGCTCTGGGCGTCCTTGAAGTCGGAGCCCTTGCAGTACACGTTCGGCCGCACCAGCCGGAGCGTCTCCTCGGCCGTGGGGAACTCGTTGATGGCGACGTAGTCCACGCAGTCCAGGCTGGCGATGGCCTCGGCGCGCAGGGCCTCGGTGAAGGCCGGACGGTGCGGCCCCTTGTCCACGAAGCGGTCCGGGCTGATGGTCACCACGAGCATGTCGCCCATGGCCCGGGCCTGGCGCAGATAGCGGATGTGGCCGATGTGCAGAAGATCGAAACAGCCGTGGCAGAGGACGATCCTCCTGCTCTCCCTGAGAGGCTTCAAGGCCTCCACAAGCCGCCCGAGGGTGAGAATCTTGGAATGCGCGGTCATGCTTGCGTCCTTGGGAAAAAGATGGCGCGGGTTTCCCCGCGGCCGGCCCAGGAGAAGCCGGCAGGCCGGCTCCCCCGCCAAGAGGGCTCGTGGAACGAACTCCGCCCCGTGAAGGGCGCTGGGCCTCCGGCCGAGCTTGAGGGGGGCGGGCCCGCGGATCGGCCATCAGTCAGGGACAGCCGGAATATGTCCGTCTTTAAACAGTCGAACAAGCCTTTAGCTGATTGCCTATGGTTTCGCAACTCCGCCCCAAACACTCTGAGGGAGAACGAGAAATCCCCAGATGACGCGGCTCTCAGCAAGAGAGAAATCCCCTTCCAGGCGGGTGGGGGCTCACGCATCTCTTTCCCATGATTCGATCGGGGCAGGAGGACCGGATACCGGGGTTGCGGAGCGCGCACAGCCGCTTCACCAGGCCGGTTCCGCCCAGATGGGCACCCTCAATACGGAACCGCACGAAACGCCGGCCTCATCATGAATTTGACGAAACGGGCCCCATGCCGTACTGCCTGGACAACAAAAAAACTTGGTAAGTATAGCGCGTCGCCCAATCCCCGCAAGCGGCACCAGACTGCGTCCGCGTCCCCGGGCAGGCACCACCTGAAACAGGCGACCGCCACAAAACCGAAAGACGCCGCAGCCAGCTTCGAATCCGAGACGGTTTGAAACAGGTCACACATGGAATATGCTCCTGATGGCTCAACGGCATCTTCTCCATGCCCGGCGTCGGGCCAACGCCAGCCAAGGGCGGTAAAGAACACCGCCGCGCATCTTCTCTGGACTGCGGCGGCGGGCCTCGTGCTGCTGGCCGCGTTCGCGGCCACGGCCGCCTTCTTCAGTTCCGCCGACGTCTACCATCAGAACTTCTTCTCCATCGACCGGCCACTCGCCCTGGCCTATAACGCCGCCCGCCTGGGCCTGGCCCTGCTCCTGCTCTGGAGCTGTCTCGGCCTGGGCCTGCTCGTCCTGGACGCAGTATTCCCGATCCCGTCCGGGCCCGGACGGGACGCTCCCCGCGGCCTGGACCGGATGATCCTGGGTTTCTTCATCGGCGCGGCCCAGCTGGGATTGCTCTGGTACGCCCTGGGATTGTTCAGCCTCCTGAAAAAACCTGTTGCCTTGGGCATACACGCAGGCGTTCTCCTCCTCACCGCGCCCGTGCTCGGCCGGTTGTTGCGCCGCGCGGCGGACCGCCCCCCAGAAACCCTCGCCAAATGCGGGCAGATCCTCTCCGGGGGCCCATGGACCCTGGCCGGCGCCCTCTCCCTCTGGGCCATGGTCCTGCTGGCCCTGGGGGCAACCCTGGCCGACTTCGGGTTCAACGCCCTTGTGCCGGGCGGCACCCACGACGTCTACTCGCACTACTTCCCCTACATGGTGCAGGTGTTGCAAAACGGCACGACCCTGCCCCGGTCCGGCAGCGACGCCTGGTATCACTTCTACTACACCAAGAGCCAGGGGCTGTTCTTCGCCGCCGGGCTGCTCTCCGGCCCCCTGGCCCCGCAGATCGTGTCCGGCGTCTTCCTGGCGATGGCCGGGTTCTGCGTTTATGCCCTGCTGCGTACGCCCCTTCTGCCCCGGCACCTCGCCCTGGCCGGGGTCGTCGCCCTCCATCTGGCCTTTCTCACCAACGACGAATTCGCCTCGCACCAAAAAAACCACATCGTCATGCTGGGCAACCTGACCTGCCTGCTCTGGCTCTGCACGAGCCTGTGGCGGCGCGCGCCAGGCTTCGCCCAAGGCTGGAAGGATTGGCGGATGCCCGCGCTGTGCGCCGTGCTGGGCTTCGCCTGCGTCATGAACGCCCCCTCCGCCTTTTCCATCGCCCTGCCCTTCGCCGGGGGCCTGACCGGCATGGCCCTGGCCGTCCGCTCCCGCCGCCCGGCGGCATCGAGTTTCGCGGCTCTCGCGGCCGGGCTTGGCTGCGGCCTGCTGGCGACCTTCGCCATCAATTACGGGCTCACCGGCATGGCCGAGATCAACCCCTTCCGGTTCTTCTGGGAGCACGCCAACCTCGCGCGCTTCTCCAAATGGGTGAGCCCCTATCTCATGGTGACGCTGGATCAGGGGTCCAACTCCGAAATGGGCACTGTGGCCGCCCTGAGCCTAAAGAGTCTGTTCAAGGCGCGCTTCTACGCGAACATTTTCAAGTTCAAATACGCGGGTGGGCTCTTCGCGCTCACGCCCATCCTCGCGGGAGCCCTGGCAGGGGCGATCTGCCTGCGTCCCCGAGACGCTTCCCTGAATGCCGTATTCCGCGGCTTGCGGGAAACAACCACCCCCTGCCTGCTTTTTTCCGCCCTCATCGTGGGCCTGGGCCTGGTCACCCGTCAGGAGGTGAGCTACGCCCGCTTCACCTGCTTCGCCCTGGTCCCGTTGGTCATCCTGGCCGTGTCGTCCTGGCAGTTCCTGCTCAGCGTTCCGCTGCTCCACCCCCGGCGCGGGGCGGCCCTGGCCGGAGCCTTCGCCTTGGCCCTGGCCGCCAGTTGCTTCTCCCAGGCGCAGGCCCGCATGGGAGACGACGCCCTCACGGCGGCGGGCGACTTTCTCTCCGGCCGCATGAGCATCGGCGGGCAATACCAGCGGCTTTCCGTTCTCTGGCCTGCGGCCACGGAGATCCGTGAAATCATTCCCAGCGACGCCCGGGTGCGGGTGATGCATATCGGCATGGACACCGAGTCCATGGCTCCGTTCGCCCCGCTGGAGACGGAAATCAGCTTCGCGTTGCGGGGCCGCTGGCACACGGCCATGTTCGCCCCACCGGAACAGGCCCGGGCCTGCCTGGAAGCCCAGGGACTGCGCTTTTTCATGTTGGACGCGTCCAAGCCGTTTTTCGATCTGCTGGTTTTTTCCCCACTCTTCCAACCAGCCTCGTTGGAACGCAATTTCACGGTGCTCTGGCGCAAGGGCGACGCCTTTCTGCTCACCTTCGCCCCCCCCAACAAGACAGGCGTTCCATCGCAGGACATGCGGGAGCTGCTGGCGAGATGGAAGGACCTCCTGGCCTTCAGCCAAAGGAGAAAACCCCTCCGCGGCCTGTACGAGCGAGTCCGGCTGATATATGAGGCGAACGGGGACTCGCCCACGGCCATCCGCATCCCACCGGACCTGCCGCCCGCCCAGGGCTGGCAATAGCCGCATCCCCACGACACCAAGGAGACTCAGCCATGTACACCCCCGACGATCCCAAGGGCGGCGCGGCGCAGACCGAGGAAAAATTGACGGCTCTCCTGGCCGCGCCCTGCGAGGTGCGCATGCGTCAAGAAAACGGGCGCTATATCCTCTTTCTCGCGGACTTGGGGCTCTCGGCCCAGCATGAGGACCTCGCCGCCGCGCACGCCGAGCTCATGAAACTGCGCGAGACCCGGCTGCGCCAATTCGCGCAAGAGGGCGTCTTGCACTGGCTGGCGGAGCCCCGTAGGCAGGAAACGCCCCCTTCCGGCCTGCTGGCCCAGCTCAAGCCCTTCCTCGTCAAATCCGCGGTGACGGCGCTGCTCATCGTGGGAACGCTGGTCCTCATCGGCCGTGGATTGGACACGGCGGGCAAACAATTGGAAAAAAACATCCGGGGCGTAGGCTCGTGGTCTCCCGAAAAAATCGAGCAGGAACGCCAACGGGCCCAGGCCTTCGCTGAAAAGATGGGGCCCGTGGCGCGGGAACTGATGGGCATGTTCAGCAGCGTCCCGGGGAACCAGACCCCGGCCGAGACTCCCGGCAAACAATAGCCACGCCGCGCCCGACTCAGGCGTGCCGCCCGTGGACGCGCGGGCTGGGAGCCTGTATGCAGGCTTCACGGAGGGCACATGCGCGCCGCGGACGCGAGCCTGATCACCTGCACCTTCAACGACGGGCATTTCGTGAACGGCCTGCTGGCCGGGCTGGCGGAATGGAGCCTCCCGCCCCGGGAGGTGGTTGTGCTCGACGACGGCTCGGACCGGCCCTACGCGCCCCCGGCCTGTCCCGCGCCGGTGCGCCTCCTGCGTCACGAAACCAACCGGGGCATCCCGACGGCCAAGCACGCGGCCATCTCGGCCGGAACCTCCCCCCTGCTCCTGTTCATGGACTGCGACACCCGCGTGGAGCCCGGCTGGCTGGAGGCCTGCCTGCCCCACGCCGCGCGGCCCGAGGTGGGCATGGTCTCCGGGCCGGTGGGCTACGTCTCGGGCGAGGACCTCGTGTCCCGCTTCCAGCGCTGCTTCGGGGACAACCACAACCAGGACCGCTCCGGGGCCGTGGAGTTCATCCCGGGCAACGCCTTCCTCCTGCGCCGCGAGACCTGGGAGGCCTGCGGCGGCCTGGCCGACTTCCGGGGCGAGGTCTGCGAGGACCACTTCCTCTGCGCCAAGCTGCGGCGGGCGGGCCTGCTGCTCTGGGTGGAGGAGCGGGCCCGGGCGCGCCAGATCCGGCGCATCAACCGCGCGGCCATGCTCAAGCGCTACTGGAAGTGGTGCCACACCGCGCTCAAGGAGCAGGCCCTGACCGTGGACGACCCGGTGGCCTATGTCTTCTCGGCCCTGGCCATGCCCCACGCCCAGCGCGTGGAGACGGCCATCGCCCGGGAGGAGCCGCTGTTCCTCTACCTGGAGGCCGCCTACCTGAGCTTCGCGGTCCTGGACCTCCTGGACCACCTCGCGGCCCGGGACCGAGTCCATCCGGGCCTGAAGGCCGCCTGGTGGGCGCGGCTGGACCGCCTCTTCGGCCGCCTGCCGGTGTTGCGCGCCGTGCTGCGCGCGGACCTGGCCCGCCTGGGCCAGACCCCTCCCCCGGCCGCCGGGGCCCCGCCGGGCGATCCCTGGGAGCCCTGCTTCGCGGGCCTGGACGCCCTGGCCGGAAGCGGGGTCTACGAATGGCTGAACCGCGCGGGCGTCCCGGCCATGCTGGAGGAGGAGAAGGCCCTCTCCTACGATTTCTCCTTCTACGAGAACGTGTCCCTGGATTCCGGCCCCAAGGCCTAGCCCGCCCCCCCCTCGCGCCCCTTCGGGGCGAAGGCAAGAGGGGCGTATCCTCCTTCCCCATTGAGCACCAGCCCGCTTCTCGTGTATGGTGCCATAAGGGGGGAATACGCGGCGGAATCGGCCCGAGGGATCCGGGACCATCGCGGACACGAACATGCGAACCACACGCGACGACCCACACCGACACGCCCGGGGGCTTCTCCTGGGCCTGGCCTCGGCCCTGCTCGGCCTGTTCCTGGCGGCCTGCTCCGACTCGCCCATTGTCGTTGGCTTCTCGGGCCAGCTCACCGGGCCGCGCTCGGACCTCGGCGTGCAGGGCCGCAATGGGGCCCTGCTGGCCGTGGAGCGGATCAACGCGGACGGCGGCGTGCGCGGGCGGCCCCTGCTCCTGGTGGCTGTGGACGACGGCGACGAGCCGGACGCGGCCGTGCGCGCGGACATCGGTCTGCTGGAACGCGGCGCGGTGGCCATCATCGGCCACATGACCACCTCCCAGACCCTGGCCGCCCTGCCCGCGGTGCGGGCGCGCGGCGGCATCCTCATCTCGCCCACCACCTCCACGCCCGAGCTGGACGGCCTGGACGACGCCTTCTTCCGGGTCATGCCCTCCAACGCGGTCTGGGCCCGGGCCCTGGCGGCCCACGCCCGCCATTCCGGCCTGGAGACGGTGGCCGTGCTCGGCGACTCGGACAACGCGGGCTACACCGACACCTTCGACAACGTGTTCATGGAGACCTTCCAGGCCCTCGGCGGCCGCGTGGTCCTGCAACAAGGCTTCTCCTCCAAGGCGGGCCCGCCCTGGGAGCGCATCCTGGACGACCTGGCCCGGACCCGGCCCGGGGGCGTGCTCATCTCGGCCTCGGCCCGCGACGTGGCGGCCCTGGCCCAGCGCCTGCGCCGCGCGCTCCCCGGCATGCGCATCCTCTGCTCCCCCTGGGCCGCCACCCGGGAGCTCATCCAGACCGGCGGCCACGCCGTGGAGGGCGTGGAGACCTCCTTCGCCTTCAACGAGGACAACGACGCCCCCTCCTTCCAGCGCTTCCAGGCGGAATACGCCGCGCGCTTCGGCTTCAAGCCCAATTTCGCCGCGGCCTACGCCTACGAGGCCGTGAGCGTGCTGGCCTCGGCCCTGGAGCGCACGGGCGGCCGCGCCGAGGGCCTGCGCGCGGCCCTGGCCGCCGACGTGGAGCACGCGGGCGTCATCGGCCCCTTCCGCATGGACCCGGACGGCGACGTGCGGCGGCCGACCTTCATCGTCGCGGTGCAAAACGGCCGACTCGTCACCCTGGGCAGGGAGGCCGCGCCGTGAAGAAATGCCCCCAGCTCTCGCGCATCGTCAACCGGACCCTGGCCGCCTGGGCCCTGCTGCCCAGCATGGTCCTGGTCCTGCTCCTGGCCGGGTTCGGGGCCCTGGCCCTCTACGGCGACTTCAAGCGCGAGAGCGGGCACATGGTCACGGCCCTGGCCCGGCACGTGGAGTCCTACGTGGGCGACGCCTCCCAGACCCTGGAGACCTTCGGCGCGGGGCTGGAGGACGTCGCGGCCGACCATGTCGGGGAAACCCTCCGGGCCATGCTCCGGGCCTCGCCGCACTTCAAGCGGCTCATCCTCCTGGACCAGAACGGCGACATCCTGGCCTCGGCGCCGGGCGGCCTGCCCGGAGGGGGCTTCGCGCTCTCGCTGGAGCGGGCCCGAAACAACGCGCTCATCATCTCCCGGCCCATGTATTCGACCGCCTCGGGCCAGCCGGTGATCTACCTCGGCCAGCGCCTGCCCCGGGGCATCCTGGCCGCCGAGCTGGACCTGGGCGTGCTCCAGCGCACCCTCCAGGAGCTCCTGCCCCCCGACGAGGGCGACCTGATCCTCACCGACGCGTTCGGCAACGTCATCTCCCACCCGGACACCTTCCAGATCCGCTCCCAGGCCAACCTCGGCCGGCTGCCGCCCCTGCGCCTGGCCGAGAACGAGCCCGCCACCCTGCCCTTCCAAAAGGACGGAACACTCTGGCTCGGCACGGGCCTGCGCCTGCCCTACAGCGCCTGGAAGCTCACGCTCATGAAGCCCGCCTGGGCCGTGTTCGCGCCCACCGTCGCGCCCCTGGCCTCGCTCCTGGCCTGCCTGGTCCTGGCCCTGGCCCTGCTGGCCGTGCGCGTGCAGCGGCTCCTGCGCCGCCGCGTGGTGGAGCCGCTCACCGGCTTCGTCTCGGCCATCCGCGACATGGCCCGGGGCGGCCTGCCCGGCATGGCCGGAACCGGGCGGCCGTCGTTCCGCGAACTGAGCGAGGCCGTGGAGGAGTTCGGACGCATGGCCCAGGCCGTGCGCGACCGGGGCGACGCCCTGCGCGAGAGCGAGGCCCGCTACCGGGTGCTCTTCGAGGAGAGTTCGGTGGTCATGATGCTCGTGGATCCCGCCGACGGCCGCATCCTGGACGTGAACCCGGCGGCCGCGTCCTTCTACGGCTGGAGCCGGGAGCAGATGCGGGGCAAGTCCATGTTCGAGATCAACACCCTGCCTCCCGGGGAGTTGCGCGACGTGCTGGCCAAGGCCCGCTCCCGCCAGCGGCGGCACTTCCGCTTCCGCCACCGCCTGGCCCACGGCGAGATCCGCGAGGTGGAGGTCTACACCTGTCCCATCACGACGAAGGCGGGCCTGCTCCTCTATTCGAGCATCTTCGACGTCACCGACCGCCATCTGGCCGAGCAGGCCCTGGCCCACAGCGAGGAGCGCCTGCGCCTGGCCCTGGACGCGGCCGACGACGGCCTCTGGGACTGGAACCTCGTCACCGGCGAGGTCTACTGGAGCCCCCGGGCCTACACCATGCTCGGCTACAAGCCGGACGAGTTCCCGATGGACTACGAGGTCTGGCGCGGGCTGCTGCACCCCGACGACCGCGAGCGCGCCGCCTCCGAGGTGCAGCGCCAGCTGGCCTCGGAAAGCGGGAGCTTCCAGACCGACTTCCGCCTGCGGACCCGCAACGGCGGCTGGCGCTGGATCATCAGCCGGGGCAAGGTGGTGGAGCGCGACGCGGCCGGGCGGCTGGCGCGCATGGTCGGCACCCACGTGGACATCACCGAACGCAAGCTGGCCGAGGAGGAGCTGGAGCGCATCTTCAGCATGTCCCTGAACCTGCTCTGCGTGGCCGAGATCGCCGACATGCGCTTCGTGAAGGTCAACCCGGCCTTCACCCAGGTCCTGGGCTACAGCCAGGAGGAAATCGTCGGCAAGACCATCCTGGACTTCCTCCACCCGGCGGATGTGGAGCCCTCGGTCCGCGCGGTGCGGGAACGCCTGGCCGCCGGGGCCGTGGTCGCGGACTTCGAGAACCGCTACCGCCGCAAGGACGGGACCTACCGCTGGCTGCGCTGGGTCTCCCACCCCGATCCCGAAAGGGGCCTGACCTACGCCGCGGCCCATGACATCACGGACATGAAGGAGGCCGAGGAGAACCTCATCCGCATGCGCGACCGGGCCGAGGCCGCCAACCGGGCCAAGTCCGAATTCCTGGCCATCATGAGCCACGAGATCCGCACCCCGCTCAACGGCATCATGGGCATGCTCCAGCTTCTGCGCGAGTCGCCCCAGGCCGCCGAACGCGACACCTGGACCGGCACCGCCCTGGCCGCCGCCCGGCACCTGAACCAGATCCTGAGCGACGTGCTCGACCTCTCCAGCATCGAATCCGGCCGCTGGACCCCCCAGGAAACGCCCTTCTCCCTGGAGGCCGTGGTCCGGCCCGTGCTCGGCTCCTTCGCCGAGGCCGCCAGGAACAAGGGCGTCGCCCTCGCCGCGGACCTGGACCCGCGCCTGGACGGGCACTTCCTGGGCGACCCGGGCCGCATCCGACAAATCCTCTTCAACCTCGTGGGCAACGCCCTGAAGTACACCGACCAGGGCGAAATCCGGGTCCAGGCCTATCCCCTGCCCGTGCCGCCGCCCTCCGGCGGCGTGAACCTGCACCTCGTCGTGGCCGACACCGGCATCGGCATCCCGGACGACAAGCTGCGGGAAATCTTCGAGCCCTTCACCCAGGTGGAGAACGCCTACACCCGCCGCCAGGGCGGCGCGGGCCTCGGCCTGACCATCGTGCGCCGCCTGGTCGAACGCCTGGGCGGGGCGCTGGCCCTGTGCTCCGAGCCCGGCCGGGGCACGGAGGCCCATCTCACCCTGCCCCTGCTCCCGGCCGAACCCGCCGAACACCCGGCCCCCGGTCCCGGAACCGACGCCGCCCCGGCCCGGAAGCTGAAAATCCTCCTGGTGGAGGACGAACGCGTCAACCGCCTGGCCACCCGGCGCATGCTCGAACGCCTCGGCCACCAGGCCGCCGAGGCCTCCGACGGGGCCGAGGCCCTGGACATCCTCTCCCGCGAGGACTTCGACGCCGTGCTCATGGACATCCAGATGCCCGGCATGGACGGTCTGGAAGCCACGCGGCGGCTGCGCGCCGACGCCTCCCTCGGCGCCCGGGCCCGGGCGCCGGTCATCGCCCTCACGGCCCACACCCTGTCCGGCGACCGCGAACGCTTCCTGGACGCGGGCATGGACGGCTACCTGTCCAAGCCCACGGAACTGGACGCCCTCAAGGCCGAGCTGGCCCGCCTCTTCCCGCCCCCTTCGGGGGTTCATGGAAAGCCATAGAGGGACAGCGCCTTTCCCGTCGGATTCCAGGGACCACGGAGGAACAGCGTCTTTTGGCCTTTCCATGACGGGGCGAAGCCCCCCCCCCGGGCGGCAGGAAATCATTGCCAGGCCCCGGCGCGGCGATTAGGTTCCCGCCGGGGGGATTCATGGAGCTCATCGATTCGTTCAGTGAAAGCAGGGCCTACCGTCATTTCCGCCATGTGGCCGTGGTCACGGCCAACAAGATCCACGCCAAGCGCGACGCCCAGCAGATGAAGTGCTTCGCCCCGGAACGGGTGACGTTTTTCGAGAACGCGGGCGAGGCGGTCCGTTCCCTGGCGCGCGACCGCGCGGACCTGATCCTCCTGGACTCCACCCTGGCCGACATGGACGGCCTGGACTTCCTGCGCCTGCTGCGCGGCGACAGAAGCCTCAAGGGCCTGCCCGCGATCATGATCACCCTGGAGAACAGCCGCGACTACATCCTGGACGCCATCAGCGCGGGTTGCGCCGGCTACATCCTGCGGCCGTATTCCCTGAAGACCCTGGAGCAGTATCTCCTGGCCGCCCGGCACCTGGAGAGCTACCTGGAGATCGAGGACGAGCAGCTGCGCGACGCCCGCGAGGCCCTCGCCGCGGGCGACCCGGACGAGGCCATCGAGGCCTTCGAGGAGATCGTGGGCGTCCGCGACGATGCCCAGCACTACTACGACCTGGGCTGCGGCTACCTGCTGGAGAACAAGTTCGGCAAGGCCATCCTCTCGTTCAAGAAGGCCGTGAAGCTCAACGAGCTCTTCGCCGAGGCCTACAAGGGCCTGGCCGAGGCCTTCAAGGCCAAGGGCGACAGTTCAAGATACCTGGAGTTCATGGAGCGCGCCGCCCAGACCTTCGCCGAGACGGACCGGCTGGAGGAGGCCAAGCAGACCTTCATCGAGGTGCTCAAGCACGACAAGGACGTGCCCAACCCCTTCAACACCCTGGGCATCAAACTCCGCAAGCAGGGCGACTTCGAGGGCGCGCTGCACGCCTACATGAAGGCCGTGACGCTCACCCCGGACGACGAGAACGTCTACTTCAACATCGCCAAGGCCTACCACCTCACCGCCCGTTTCGACGAGGCCGGGGAGTACGCGAAAAAGGCCCTGGCCATCAATCCCCACTTCGGCGAGGCCCGCGCCCTGCACAAGCGCATCTTCGGGACCGAGTTCGCGGCCCCGGCCGGAACCGCCGTCCTGCTCCCCCCGTCCGGCGACAACCGCCCCGCCGCCATGGACTCCGACTCCCCCGGCTTCGCCGCCCCCTTCGGGGGTTCATAGAAAGCCATAGAGGGACAGCGCCTTTCCCGTCGGATTCTAGAGACCACGGAGGAACAGCGTCTTTTGGCCTTTCTATGACGGGGCGAAGCCCCGCCCGAGGAGCTGGTCCAGGTGGTTGGCGAAGGTGTTGCGGTCGCGGGCCGAGAGCGGCGCGGGTCCGCCGGTGTTCACCCCGCTCTCGCGCAGTTCGTAGAGCAGGTCGCGCACGGCCAGGCGGCCCCGGATGTTCTCCGGGGTGTAGATTTCGCCCCTGGGGTTGAGGCCCAGCGCGCCCTTGTCCACGATCCGCGCGGCCAGGGGGATGTCGGCGGTGATGACCAGGTCGCCGGGGGCCACGCTCTCGGCGATGACGTCGTCCACCACGTCGAAGCCCTTCCGCACCCGCAGGGCGTGCAGGTACTCCGACTCCGGCGGATGCAGGGCCTTGTTGGCCACCATGGTGAGATGAATCTTCAGCCGCCGGGCCGCGCGGTAGAGGATCTCCGCGATGGGGCCCGGGCAGGCGTCGGCGTCCACCCAGATGCGCCGGGCGCGGCCCTCGCCGCCGCTCATTCCCGGCCGCCCAGGATTTCCCGCACCCGGCCCACCTCGCCGCTGGTCAGGCGGACCTTGATGCCCCGCGTGTGCACGGCCGCGCTGGTCAGGATGTCGCGGACCACGCCTTCGGTGGTCTTGCCGCTGCGCTGGTCCTGCTTGCGGACCACGAGCACGCGCAGGCCCGGAACGATGTTCTTGCGGAGCGTTCCGCTGGAGGAATCCGTCTGGTTCATGGACCTCGACCTACGAACCAAAAGCCCCGCCGTCAACCGACTTCGCCGCCGGCTTCGCCGGTTTATAGAAAACCGGGGAGGGGCTACGGCTTAACAGCCGAAGAGGAACAGTGTCTTTCCGGCTTTCTGAAAAGGGTCGAAGACCCCCGGCGGCGGCCGGGGGTCTTTGACTTGCCGCCCTTGGAGGAATGGCGGCTTCCCATGGGGGGGGAATTTGGATCAGTGCAGGAAGAGGCTGATGAGCGGGGCGGCCAGCACGTTGCAAAGGCCCGCCAGGATCATGACCAGGCTGGCCACGGCGGCTTCCTCGCCGCCCACCAGCCGGGCCTGGGCCACGCCCGCGCCGTGGGCGCCCATGCCGAAGAGCGCGCCCCGGGCCAGGCTCGTGCGCAGGGGCAGGAGGTGCAGGAGCGCCTCGCCCAGGGCCGCGCCGAACACGCCCGTGAGCACCACGAACACGGCCGTGAGGTCGGGGATTCCGCCGATGTCGCCGGACACGGTCATGGCGAAGGGCGTGCTCACCGAGCGCGGCATGAGGCTCAGGCGCACGCTCTCGGACAGGCCCAGGAGGGAGGCCAGACCCCAGGCGGTGAGCATGGCGATGGCGCTGCCCGCGAGCACGCCCACGGCCAGCACGGGCCAGTGGCGGCGGATGAGCGCGCGCTGCTCGAAGATGGGCAGGGCGAAGGCCACGGTCACGGGGCCGAGCATGGTCAGCAGCCAGCGGGTGCCCCGGTTGTATTCCTCGTAGCCCTCGTGCAGGGCCAGGGCCAGGCCCACGATGAGGACCGGGGCCAGGGCCAGCGGCGAGGTCCACCAGCCGGGCCGCAGGCGGTGAACGCGGCGGGCCGCGCAGTAGAGGGCCACGGTGGCGGCGGACCAGAACAGGCCCGCCGCCAGGGGGGAGTGGATCAGGCTAGCGGCCGTCATGGCGGACCAGCCTGCAACAGAGGTCGACGGTCAGGGCCGTGCCGCCCATGACGAGCAGGGTTCCGGCGAGCACGGCGGCCAGGAGCTTGAGCCCCAGGACGCCCAGGAACTCCCGGTGGTCGAGCACGGCGGGCACGGCGGGAATGAAGAAGAGCAGCATCTCGGCCAGGAGCCAGTCGGCTCCCCGCCGAAGGCTGGCGGCGTGCAGGCGTCCTGTGACAAGGAGGAGCAGGACCAGGACCAGACCCAGCACGCCGCCTGGGATGGGAAGACGGGCGGCCCGGGCGATGAGTTCGCCCAGGGCCCAGAAACCGGCCAGAAGGCCGATCTGGAGAAGTCGACTGTGGCGCACGGCCAAACGGAAGGAAAGCAGCAGCTTGCGCAGAAACATCTGGACACTCCTCGGCGCGATCCCCGCGCGACACCTTCCGTCTAGCCACAGCCCCAGCATATGTAAAATGAATTGACAGCATACGATCCATTCCAATACGGAATGGGCATGGAACTGCGCACCCTGCGGGCATTGGTGGAGGTGGTGCGCCGGGGCGGCTTTTCCCCGGCGGCCGAGGCCCTGTTCACCACCCAGCCGAACGTGAGCAAGGCGGTCCGCCGCCTGGAAGACGAGCTGGGGGTGCCGCTGCTGGAGCGGCTCGGGCACCAGAGCAAGCTGACGGACGCTGGACGGATCGTTTATCAGCGCGCCCGACGAATGCTTGCCGAGACAGACGATATGCTGGCCGAGCTGGACGAGCTGCGCGGGCTCCAGCGCGGCACCCTGCGCCTGGGCCTGCCCCTGTTCGGCAGCAGCGTGCTCTTCGCGCCCATCTTCGCCCTGTTCCGGGTCCGCTACCCCGGGGTGGAGATCAAGCTCGTGGAGCACGGCAGCAAGCGCCTGGAGGAACTGCTGCGCGCGGGCGAGGTGGACCTGGCCGCCTCGCTCCTGCCCGTGTCCGAGGAGTTCCAGTGGCAGGACGTGCGGGCCGAGCCCCTGGTGGCCCTGCTGCCCGAGGCCCACGCCCTGGCCGGGCGCGCCTCCCTGACCCTCCCGGACCTGGCCCGCGAGCCGTTCATCCTCTTCGAGGAGGGCTTCCTGCTCAACCAGGTCATCCTGGACGCCTGCTCGCGCCGGGGGTTCCGGCCGCTGGTCGCCGCGCGCAGCGGCCAGATCGACTTCATCGTCAGCCTGGTCAAGGCCGGACTGGGCATCGCGCTCCTGCCCCGGCTCATGGCCGAACGGCGACGCCAGGAAGGCGTGCCGCACGTGCTCCTGGACGAGCCGGGCACGCTCTGGCACATGGCCCTGCTCTGGCGACGCGGCGGCTACCTGTCCCACGCCGCCCGCGCCTGGCTCGACCTCTGCCGCGAGGCCCACGCCGGGGCGGGGCGCTGAGGAGAAGAAACGGGGGTATGTTCCGCAAACGCTGACGGGAGTAATTCCCGCAGACGAAAAAGACTTCCCTTCGCGGAGACGAACGGATAGGCTCGGGTCAACCTGCGGGAAGGAACCGCTTGCCGCCCGACATGCCGACACCGACGCCCGACATCCGGGTCCCGATCAAGATTTTCCCCACCATCCGCGCCACCGCCGTGCTCGGACTCTTCGAGCTGGTGGAAAGCACCAAGCAGCTGGATTTCATCTTCCGCAAGTCCGGGGTCAATCCCCGCCAGGTGCGCGACCGGCAGCAGGAGATCCCCCTGTCGAGCTTCCTGCTCATCCTGGCCAACGCGGCCCAGTCCACGGACGACGGCGCGCTCGGCCTGCACCTGGGGCTCAAGAGCCAGCTCCCGGACCTCGGCCTGCTGGGCTACATCATGCTCAACGCGCCCAACGTCTACGAGGCCCTGCGGCAGATGGTGCGCCACTACAACTACCACCAGCGCGGCGCGGAACTGACGCTGGAGCCCTCGGGCGACACCGTGCGCCTCGTCTACGGCCTCTCATCCCGGACCGAGCACCTCGGACGGCGGGAGGACGCGGAGATGAGCCTGGCGAGCTACTTCTCGTTCATCAAGGACATGGTGGGCATGCCGACCTTCCCCGCCGAGGTCCACTTCGAGCATCCGGAACCGCCCTACGGCGGCGAGCACATGCGCCTGTTCCGCTGCCCGGTCTGGTTCTGCCGCCCGGAGAACGCTCTCGTCTACAAGAAGACCAGCCTGTTCCGGCCAGTGGCCAGGGCGGACAACGAACTCTTCAAGGTGCTCCTGGACTACATGGCCCGGCTGGCCAGCGAACGCCCGCGCGAGGAGGACCTGGTGGGCCACGTGCAGTTCCACCTGGCCAAGATGCTGCGCAACGGCAGCCTCGACTTCGAACGCCTGGCCTCCATCCTCGGGGTTTCGAGCCGGACCCTGCGGCGCAGGCTGGCCCGGGAGGGCGTCCGCTTCCACGAACTGGTGGGGCGGACCCGCCTGGAACTGGCCCGGGACTACCTGACCCAGCCGAGCATGACCGTCACGGAGGTGGCCTATCTGCTCGGCTACACCTCCCCCTCCTCGTTCTCCCGCGCGCTGCGCAGGCAGACGAACATGACGCCGAGCGAGTTCCGCCGCAAATTCAACCGCTGAGGCCCAGAAAACAGGAAAGGGGAGACGCCGGAACGTCTCCCCTCGGGCGGGGGGTATGGAGAAGGAACCGGCTCTAGGCCGGGTACCACTCCAGGCCTTGGGCGGCGCGGTCCACGCGGGTCCCGGCCGAGCCGTCCAGGATGTCGTCCAGATGATCCAGGGAGCCGATGACCGCCGTGTTGCCGGTGGCCTCCACGAACTCGCAGGCCGCCTCGATCTTCGGGGCCATGGAGCCGCCGGCGAAGCCGTAGCCGCAGAGGGCCTCGGGCGCGGCGCGCCGCAGGGGCGTGGCGCCCTCCTCGCCCCAGTTGGTGTACACCCCATCCACGTCGGTGAGGATGACGAGCATGTCGGCCTTGAGCTCCCGGGCCAGCAGGGAGCTGACCCGGTCCTTGTCGATGACCGCCTCCACGCCGTGAAGCCGTCCGTCCTCGCCGTACATGGTGGGGATTCCGCCGCCGCCGGAGCAGATCACGATGATGCCGTGCTCCAGCAGGAGGCGCACGCTGTTGACCTCGAAGATGCGCTTGGGCGAGGGCGAGGCCACGACCCGCCGCCAGTAGGCGTTGTCCGGGGCGATGGTCCAGCCGTGCAACCCGGCCAGGCGCTCGGCCTCGGCCTTGTCGTAGACCGGGCCGATGGGTTTGGTGGGCTTGTCGAAGGCCGGGTCGGCCGGGTCGACCTCCACCTGGGTGAGCAGGGTGGCGAAGCCCCGGTCGGGCAGTTCGTTGCCCATCTCCTGTTCCACGAGATAGCCGATCATGCCCTCGCTCTGGGCTCCGAGCACGTCCAGGGGCCAGGCGCGGGGGTCGGCGCCCCCGGCGCTGGCCTGCAGGGCCAGGAGCCCGACCTGCGGGCCGTTGCCGTGACTGATGACCAGCTCGTGCTTCCGGGCCACGCGGGCCAGGGCCTTGGCGGCCCGGGCCATGTTGTGGCGCTGGTTCTCGGTGTTCATCGGCTCGCCGCGGCGCAGCAGCGCGTTGCCGCCCAGTGCTATGACGATGCGCATCGCTTCGTGCTCCCGTCTAGCCCCGGTGCGCGGGCACCTGCTGGGTGATGCAGTGGATGTTGCCGCCGCCGAGCAGGATCTCGCGCGCGTCCACGCCGACCACCTCGCGCTCCGGGAAGAGCGCGCCCAGGGTTTCCCGGGCCTGATCGTCGTAGCGCGCGTCCAGGAGCGGGAAGACGATCCGGTCGCGGGCGATGTAGAAGTTGACGTAGGACCCGGCCAGCCGGTCCCCGGGCAGGCGGGAGAGGGTGCCGTCCACGGCGTCCACGCCCCGCGACTCCTCGTCGCTGATGAAGATGGGGCCGGGCTGGTGGATCTTGTGGATCTTCAGCTTGCGGCCCCGGGCGTCCACGGCCTGGGTGAGGACCCGCTGGGCCTCCGAGGAGATGGCGTACTGCGGGTCGCTCTCGTCGTCGGTCCAGGAGAGGAGCACCTCGCCGGGGCGGACGAAGCAGCAGAGGTTGTCCACGTGGCCGTCGGTCTCGTCGTTGTAGACCCCCTTGGGCAGCCAGATCACGGTCTGCACGTTCAGATAGGCCTTGAGCACGTCCTCGATCTCCCCCTGGGACAACTCGGGATTGCGGTTCTTGTTCAGCAGGCACTGGGCCGTGACGAGCAGGGTGCCCTCGCCGTCCACATGGATGGAGCCGCCCTCCAGGACGATGGGCGCGCGGTAGCGGTCGCAGCCCTCGATCTCGATGACCTTGCGGGCCACCTGATCGTCCTTGTCCCAGGGGAAGTAGAGGCCGCCCTCCAGGCCGCCCCAGGCGTTGAACTTCCAGTCCACGCCCCGCATGCCGCCGTCGCCGTCCACCACGAAGGTCGGGCCGCAATCGCGCATCCAGGCGTCGTTGTTGCTCATCTCCACCACCCGCACCCGGCTGTCGAGCAGCTGGCGGGCGTTCTGGAACTGTTCGGCCGAGACGGCCATGTTCACGGGTTCGCTTGCCGCGATGGCCGCGGCCACGTCCGCGAAGGCCTGCTGGGCGGGCTTGGCGCCCCAGCGCCAGTTGTCCGCGCGTTCCGGCCAGATCATCCAGCAACCGTCGTGATCCTCGAATTCAGCGGGCATCCGGAACCCGTCGTCGCGGGGAGTGCCGGAGAGCGTCTTGCACATGGTCTTTCTCCTTTCCTCTGGCCGCCGCTCAGGCGGCGCGGACACGCGGCTCGGCCTCGGCCGCCGCGTGGTTCTTGTTCTTCACGGCCCGGCGCACCATGACCTCGCCCGCCGCCAGGGTCAGGACGATGCCGATGAGCACGGGCAGGCTGTAGCTCCACTCGATCTCGCCGGTGGCCGCCTTGGGGAAGATGAACAGGATCACGGCCTGGATCACGAAGATCGTGGGGATCACGGCCGCGATCAGGGCCAGGGCGGGACCGCCGGGCACGCGGAAGGGCCGGTGCTCGGCCGGGGCGATGCGGCGCAGCCGCAGGAAGGCGGGGAACATGAACAGGTACGGCAGCAGGAAGATGCAGGAAGAGAAGGCGAACAGGGTCCAGAACAGCTCGTCGTTGCTCCCGGCGATGACGCCGTAGAGCACGATCACCGTGGTCGAGACCATGCCGGTGACGAGGTTCGCGCCCCTGGGCGCCCCGGTCTTCGGATCCACCTTGCCGAACAGGGCGGGCAGCTCGCCCTCGGCCGCGGCCTCGGCCGCGGCGCGGTTGGCGCCCATGCACCAGGTGACCATGTTGGTCACGAAGGTGAACAGGGCGAAGACGCCGAGGACCACGACAGCGGCCGACTCCTCGCCGAAGAGCATGCGGAAGGCCTCGACGATGCCGCTGACCAGGCCGATCTTGTCCACCGGCAGGGCCAGAAGGAGGCCGATGGTCCCCAGGATGTAGAGCAGGGTCACCGTGACGGCGGCCGTGAAGATGGACTTCGGCACGTCCCGGTGCGGGTCGCGGATCGCCCCGCCCATGCAGGAGACCAGCTCGAACCCGAGGAGGTTGAAGATGATGGCCGGCAGGAAGGCCAGTCCGGAATCCAGCGAGGGAATCATCGTCGCCGGGGTGATCTCGTTGGCCACGCCCTTGGTGGCGGCCAGATAGAATCCGCCGCCGCCCAGGGCCACGATGATGACCACCTTGGCCAGGGCCCCGAGGTTGGGCACGAGCTTGCCCTGGTCCACGGAGATGTCGCAGATGCCCACGGTGATCCAGGTCAGGACCACGCCGATGGCGATCTGGGCCCAGAGGTTCAGCTCGGGGAAGAAGAGCTGGCTGAACATGCCCGCGAAGAGGATGAAGACCGCGGGCATCCAGAGGGCCACGTTGATCCAGTAGTACCAGGTGGTGCGCACGGCCCAGCGGTAGCCGAAGGCGCGCTTGATCCAGTCGTAGATCCCGCCCTCGCCGGGCCAGGTGGTGCCCAGCTCCGAGGCGATCATGCCGTAGGGGACCACGAAGAAGACGAGCGTCAGGCACCACCAGGTGATGGAGGAGGGCCCGATGCGCGCGGAAGCGGTCAGCGTGTCGATGACCAGGACCGCGCAGACGCTGAACAGCGTCAGGTCCACGGCGCCCATCCCCTTGGTCTTGCTTTCCTTGGACATGGCAGACTCCTTCATGCCGCGGGGGGGCGCGTGATGCGCCCCGGCCGCGTGCGTGTTAGTTGTCCCAGCCCCGGGAGCGGAGGAACGCCCTGGTCTGGTCCGCGTAGTACTGCCCGAGGGCCCCGTCGGCCCTCTTCAGCGTGGGGGCGACAAGCCAGGCCAGGATGCCCTTCTCGGCGTGCAGACGGTTCTCGGCCTGGTCGAAGATGATCGAGCGCGGGGAATCCAGGATCTCGTCGGTGGCCTCCACGCCCCGCGAGGCGGGCAGGCAGTGCATGAGCTTGCAGTGCGCCGGGGCCCTGGAGAAGAGCTGCCCGTTCACCTGGTAGCGGGGCATGAAGGCCTTGCGCCGGTCCGGAATCTCGGCCTCCTGGCCGCACCACCACCAGAGGTCGGTGTAGATGATGTCCGCCTCCTGCACCGCCTCCTCCACGTTCTCGGTGATGGTCACGCTGCCGCCGTACCTGGCGACGTTGGCCCGCCCGATCTCGACCCAGGCCTTGGGGGCCTGGTAGGCCTTGGGCGCGGCCTGCGTGAAATCCATGCCCATGAGCGTGGTGGCGAAGAGGGTCGAACTGCAGACGTTGGTGGCGTCGCCGATGAAGGTGACCTTCAGGTCGTGGATGGTCTTGCCCGCGGGCAGGTGCTCCCGCATGGTGAACAGGTCGCACAGGGCCTGGGTCGGATGGTTGTAGTCCGTGAGGCCGTTGATCACCGGCACCGTGCTGTGCTTGGCCAGCCCGAGGATGGTCTCGTGCTTCCAGCAGCGCGCCACGATGACGTCGCACATGCGCGAGAGGACCCGCGCGGTGTCGGCCAGGGATTCGCGCTCGCCGAGGTGGATCTCGCCGGGCTTGAGGTAGAGGGCGTGTCCGCCGAGCTTGGTCGCGGCCACCTCGAAGGAAACGCGGGTGCGCGTGGACGGTTCCTCGAAGATCATTCCAAGAGAGGCGCCGTCGAGCAGACGAGGGGTGCGGCCGCCCTTGTCGGCGACCTTGAGGAGCCGGATCAGCTCCAGGACGTCCAGGATCTCCTCCTGGGAGAAATCGTAGACATGGATGAAGTTCTTGGGCATACTCGTGCGTCCTTGCGCCACCGGCGCATGTTTCGATGGTTGCGTTTCTCCGTGCCTGTGAAACCATGCACAACGCGTCCGGACGCATGTTCACTCCAGGCCACGATTCTGGTCTGACCGAATTCGCGCGGGGATTCTTGGCATCTCCGGCCACATGATTGTCATTTCCGGCCAAACGCGGGCGTCGCGAATCGGGATGCCGTGCGACGCAAAAAGGCTCCGACGGGAGCCGGAGCCTTCTCTCGCGGGGAGGATCGCTCCCCCGTCCAAAAAAACGAAGCCGTTCGCCTCTCTTCAGCCTTCCAGGCGATCATCCATCTTCATCCGCCCCCGGACGGAGGCCGCCATGGACCTCAAGCCTCCGCATGCGGTGCGCTCCGCCGCCGCGCGCCACCGGCCTGATCCGCACCAGCAACGGCTGCGCGATCAGCGTGAGCGTGCCCGGCTCGACCTCTGCCGCGAGGCCCACGGCTGGGCAGAGGACTGGACGCTTCAGGCCCAGTGAACCTATCGGGCCGATGCGCTGTTTTTTTCAAAAACGCCCTTCCCGTTTTATCCAAGACACGATATATTGGATTTCAAATAGCGTCCGCCCCCCCAGCGGCCGCCCAAGCAAATGGGAGGTGACCCATGCCCGCCAAAGGATTCAAGCTTGTGTCGGTAGCCGGCGACCTCGGCGTTTGTCACGGCCACGGCCACTATCACACCAGCGCCACGGTCGTGCTCAAGGACGTCCACAAACTGATCGATGGCCTCACCGCCAAGGCGGCCTCCACGGAAGAAAAGCAGGACATCGCCAACCAGGCGCGGACCCTGCTGCAAACCATTGAGGGAGTGGAGCATATCGAGGCGATGAGGGCGCTCTCCAATGCGCTCCGAGAGAAGATCGCCAAGCTGTGAGGAGTCGGCCGACGGCGGGGGGCCAGCCGCCTCCCGCCCGACCGCTGGTAACGACGCCCTCGCCATGACCTCGACGGACAGTTCCCGAGACACCTATCTCCGGCCCCTGCGGGACGGCGCTGTCCTGATTCACGCTCCCAGCGTCACCTGGGCCGTCTCCCCCGATCCGGCCGAGTTGGAAGACCTCGCTTTCGACGAGGTGGACCTGCTCCGCGCCCGCGAAAATATTTTGCGGGACAGAAGGACCAACCGCATCGACCAGGTGGAGCTCCACCTCACCGACCGTTGCAACATGCGTTGCCGCTATTGCTACGTCCCGCTGGAGATGCGGTCACGCGCACCCGACCTCGCATACGCGGACGTCCGAAAAATCCTCGCGGACGCCCGCGCGCTGGGCGCCCGCCAAGGGGTGTCGCCGGTCATCCACTTCCACGGGGGAGAGCCCGGCCTCGCGGCCCCGCTCATGCGCCACATCGTCGAGGAACACCATCGCGAGTTCACCTTCGTGGTCCAGACCAACGGCACCGTGCTCACGGATGAGGACATCGCCTTCCTGCTCGGATATGGGGTGGAGATCGGCCTGTCGCTCGACGCGCTCGGCGAAACCGACGCCGACATACGCCGGGGAATCAGCAAGTCACGCGTTCTTCAAAGCCTCCAGACCATCCGCCGCATCAAGGGAACCGCGCCGAACGTGATCGTCACGGCCAGTTCGGCCAATGTCCCCACCCTGCCCGACACCGTGAGGGGGTTGCACGGACTCGGCGTCTCCAGCCTAACGATCAACCCCGTCCTGCCCTATGTCCCTCTGCCGGAAGACATCATCCCGGAGCAAACGGAACTCACCCGCGCCTATCTCGAATGTGTGGATTTCGCCCTCGGAACCGTGGCGGACCGGAGCCGCCCGCTCTTCATCAACAACATGGAGTCATTCGCCATCTCCATTCTCACCAGCCGATCCTCCAGCTATTGCGAAATGAGCCCTTGCGGGGCTGGGCGCATGATTCTCGTGGTGGATTCCCAGGGCCGGGTTTTCCCCTGCTCCGGCCTCATGGCCAATCAGGAATTCTGCTGCGGGAGCGCCCTCGATCCCCGGACATCCCTCGCCGACCTGCTCGACTCGCACCCGATCAAAGTCCTGCAAACCAGGCGATGCGCCGAATTCTCCCCCTGCAGCAACTGCCCCTACCGCGAAATCTGCGGAGCCAACTGCCCGATTCCGGACATCAACGCGCGCGGGGACACGGCGAAGCCCTCTCCCTGGTGCGGCCTGCGCCAAGCCCTCATCGACACCATCTTCAACCATGCAATCCAACGGCCAGACGCGATTCTCGACTTCATCAGCCACGAGACCCAGGCAAGCCTCCTCGGAGCAGAACTGAAGCCCGCCGTTTTCCGCTCCCCCTCCCCGGCCCATTGACTTGCCCGCCCGCGACGCCTACCTTCGGACATCTCCCGGAATCCCCGGCAACCATAGGCCCACGCGGACATCATGCCCAATCTTCTGCTCATCGTGCTTCTGGCCGCCTTCCCGGCCCTGTCCACGGACATGTACCTGCCCGCCCTGCCCACGCTGCAGCGGCTCTGGGGCGCGTCCCTGGCCGAGGTGAACCTCTCCCTGCTGTTCTTCTTCCTCTGCTTCAGCCTCTTCCTGCTCGTCCACGGCCCGCTCTCCGACCGCTGCGGCCGCAAGCCCGTGCTCATCGCGGGCATCCTGCTCTTCATGGCCGGAAGCCTGCTCTGCGCCGCCTCCCAGTCCATCACCCAGCTCGTGCTGGCCCGCATGGTCCAGGCCACGGGCGCGGCCGCCGCCTCGGCCCTGTCCCTGGCCCTGGCCAAGGACCTCTACTCCGGCATCCAGCGCCAGAAGATCCTGGCCTACATCGGGGTCATCGTGCCCCTGTGCCCCATGCTCGCGCCCATGCTCGGCGGCCTGCTCCTGGGCGTGGCCTCCTGGCGGGCCATCTTCCTGGTCCAGTGCGTCCTGGCCCTGCCCGCGTTCTACGGCTGCCTGCGGCTCCGGGAGCCCGCGTTCGAGCGCACCTCCGGCGGCCCCCTGGCCATGCTCCGGCGCTACGGCGTGCTCCTGCGCAACCGGCGCTACCTCGTCCTGACCCTGTCCTTCTCGCTCATGTCCGCCGGATTCTTCGCCTATATCGGCGGCTCGGCGGACATCTTCATCACCGGCTTCGGCCTGGGCGAACGGACCTACGCCCTGTTCTTCGGCTTCAACGCCCTGGGCCTCATGGCCGGATCGCTCCTGGCCTCGCGGCTCTGCGTGGGCCTGTCCTCGGCCGGCCTGCTCAACGCCTCCCTGGCCGGGCTGGCCGGGGGCGGCGCGGCCATGCTCGCCGCCGGAGGCCACGGGCCCTGGGGCTTCGCCCTGCCCATGTTCGCGGTCTCGCTCTTCCTGGGCATGAACCGGCCCATCAGCAACAACATGATCCTGGACGCGGTGGAGCGCGACGTGGGCGCGGCCTCGGCCGTGATGACCTTCGCCAACTTCCTCGTGGGCGGCCTGTGCATGGAGGTCGTCTCCCTGGACCTGCTGCCCAAGCCCCTGTTCATCGGGGCCCTGACCCTGGCCGGGACCCTCGTGCCCCTGGCCGCGCTGTTCCTCCTGGGCCGCCCGCGCCGGAGGACCTGAGCCCGCCTCCGCGATTGCGCGCTTCACTGGCGGCGTGCTAGGCTGCGTGGTCGCCGGGCCATCCGGCCCGGTCCACCCCATGAACGAACGCGAAGCCGCCCTCCTCCGGCTCCACGGCGACCGCACCAGCTCCCTGGCCGCCCTGGGCCCCCTGTTCCAGAGCCATGTCCCGCCGGACCTGGAGGGAGTGGTGCGTTTCCTGAAGACCTCCGGGGCCCTGGTCGCGGCGAACGAGCCTCTCTGCGCCCCGGAGCACCGCGCCCGGGCCCTGGCCTCCCTGGCCGGACGCGCCAGGGAACAAGGCAGGCGCTTTCTGGCCATGCCCCTGGGCGCAAGCCTGGCCTCCGAATTGAAGGCCCTGGGCTTCACGGTCTGGAGGATCGGCGCGGAGCCGGTGTTCGACCTGGAGCGCCATTTCGCCCTGGCCCCGGACCCCCTGCTCCAGTTTCCCCTGGCCCGGGCCCTGGCCCGGCGCGGGGCCGAGGTGCGCGAACTGCGGCCCGAAGACCTGGCCGACGCCGCGCTCCGGGACGAAATGGAGCGGGTGGCGCGGCTCTGGCTGGCGGACAAGGACTGCCCGCCCCTGGGTTTCCTGATCCGGTCCGCGCCCCTGGAATCGGCCGGGGCGAAGCGTTTCTTCACCCTGCGCGTGCGCGGGGAGCTGCAGGCCTTCCTGGCCGCCGCGCCGTTCTTCCGCCGGGGCGAAACGCTCGGCTTCTACCTCCAGGACATCCCCCGCCTGCCCCAGGCGCGGGCCGGAGCCTGCGACCTGCTCGTGCTGGAGGCCATGCGCCTGCTGCGCGCCGACGGGACGGCCGAGGTCCGGCTGGGGCTCGCGCCCCTGGCCCGCATCCCCGGCGACGCGCCGGGCGGGCGGCTGCTCGGCCTGCTCTTCCGCCACTGGACCCTGGGCTACAACTTCCGCTCGCTCCACGACTTCAAGGAGAAGTTCCACCCCACCCGCTGGGATCCGCTGTACCTGGCCTCAAGCAGCCCCTCGCTGGTCCGGGCCCTGGCCGACGCCGTGGCCGCCCACCTGCCGGACGGCGCGGGCCGCGCCCTGGCCCAGGCCCTGCTCCGGCCACTGGCCCCTGCCCTGGAGACGCGGCCCGAGGCCCCGGCCCCCCGCCCCTGCCCCCGCGACCTCGGGGAATACCTCCGGCGCACCCGGCTGACCACGCTCTGCGTGCTCCTGTTCACCGGCCTGCACCTCCTGCGGCTCGCCTGGCCGCCGCTGGACGCGCTCTTCACCTCCTCGGCCTACGCGCCCGGGGACGTGACCTGGCGCGGCCTGCTGCTGGGGCCGCTGTTCCACAACCACTGGTTCCATCTCACGGGAGACCAGCTCTCGTTCTACGCCTTCGGCTGCATCGTGGAGATATTCCTCGGCCCTGCGGCCTTTCTCCTGCTCACCGCCGGGGGGCTCTGGCTCTCCAACCCCCTGACCCAGGCCCTCCTGGCGGCGGTGCTGCCCTGGGCCGCGCCCGGGGCCTGGGCCGCCACCCTGGGCGAAAGGGACTACGGCTCCAGCAACGCGGTCTTCGCCCTGGCCGGGGCCGCGTCCGCCATCCTGGTCCGGGGCCGCCTCCTGCTCGTGCCCTTCGCGCTCTACGGCCTGTTCATCTGCCTGGCGCGCCAAAGCTGGCTGGCCCTGCACCATCTGGTGACCCTCGGCGCGGGCTGGCTGGCCCTGCGGCTGGTCAGCTCCCGAAGGCCTCGCGGGCCGCGTCCAGGCCGTTGAGCGCCGCCGGGAACCCGGCGTAGGCCGCCATCTGCACGATGACCTCCACGATCTCCTCGCGGCTCAGGCCCACGTTCAGCCCGGCGCGGATGTGCACCACGAGTTGCGGCCGCATGGTTCCGCGCGCCGTGGCCGCCGCGATCATGGCGATCTCCTTGAGCCCCGGCTCCAGGCCCGGGCGGCAGAACACCTCGCCGTAGGAGAAGTCCAGGATGAAGCGGCCCATGTCCGGGGCGATGTCCTTCAGGGAGTCCAGCACGGCCTGGCCCGTGCCCTTGCTCGAGGCCGCCAGCGCGGCCAGGCCCCGCTCCCGGGGCGTGCCGGACGGTTCCGGCGCGGCCGTGGGCGCGACGCCGCGCTCCGCGAACACGGTCCGGACCTCGGACAGGGCGTTCAGCCCGGCCGGGAACCCGGCGAAGACCGTGGTCACGTAGATGATCTCCACGACCTCCTCGGGCGAGAGCCCGGCGGCGAGTCCCGCGCCGACGTGGAAGCGCAGTTGCGGCGCGGCGTTGCCCAGGGCGGCCAGGGCCGCGACAGTGGCGGTCTGGCGCTGCCGCATGGTCAGGCCCGGCCGGGAATAGAGTTCGCCGTAGCCGAACTCCACCACGTAGCGGACCATGTCCGGGGCGATTCCCTCCAGGGACGCGCGCACCTGCTCGAAGGCCCCGGGATTGAGCCGGTCCAGCAGGGCCCGGCCCCGGCGGCAGGTTTCGCCCTCGGACTCCCCGGCGGCCCGGGCCGGAATCACGGACAGCGCCAGGACGGCGCAGACGCAGCAGATCGACAACAGAACGTGCATGGTGTCCTCCTTGGTTGAGGACAGCCTGCCCGCGCCCATTCAAGATGTGAAATATATATTTACATCGAGATTGATATGCAGCACATATCAACAATGGAACTGCGGCATCTGCGCTATTTCACGGCCGTGGCCGAGGAGCTGCATTTCGGCCGGGCCGCCGCGCGCCTGCACCTGGCCCAGCCGCCGCTGAGCCAGCAGATCCGCGCCCTGGAAGCCGAGGTCGGGGCGGAGCTGTTCGCCCGCACGAGCCGCAAGGTGGCCCTGACCCCGGCGGGCGAGGCCTTCCTGGAACATGCCCGGGCCGCGCTGGAGCGGGCGGACGCGGCCCTGAACGCGGCCCGTTCCGTGGCCCACGGCCGGGCCGGGCGCCTGGACCTGGGCTTCGTCAACCCGGCCATGGACGGTTTTCTCTCCCAGGTGGTGGCGGACTTCCGGCGCGGCCATCCCGGCGTGGCCCTGAGCCTGCGCGAGATGACCAGCCAGGCGCAGGTGGACGGGCTGCGGGCCGGAACCCTGCACGCGGGCTTCATCCGCTACGCCGGGCAGGATCTGCGCGGCCTGGAGTTCCGGGTGATGCACCGCGAACCCTATGTGGCCGCCCTGCCTCCGGACCATCCCCTGGCCCGGCGCAAACGCGTGCCCATGGAGACCCTGGCCCGCGAGCCGCTCATCCTCTACCCGCGCGAACTCATGCCCCGGCTCCACGACGCCATGCTCGCCGCGCTGCGCGCCACGGGCCGCGAACCCAACGTGGCCCAAGAGGCCCTGTCCAAGCACACCACCCTCTCCCTGGTGGCGGCCCGGCTGGGCCTGGCCCTGGTCCCGGCGTCCTGCGCTGTGTGGCGGCGGCAGGGCGTGGTCCTGCGCGAGGTGGAGGGCGAACTGCCGGTCATCGAACTGGCCCTGGCCTGCCCGGCCGGAACCCTGGCCGCCCCCCCCCAGCCCCTCCTCTCCTTCCTTCGGGGGGCCTTCGGCCCGTTATGGAAAGGCAAAAAGGCGCTGTCCCTCTTCGGTTTTCTATAAACCGACGAAGTCGTGGCCGGGCAGGGTGACGCCTTCGCGGAGGGCCCGTTCGCGGGCGGCGTGGCGGCGGTCGCCGGGCAGGCGCACGCCGGGCTGGGCCAGCATGTGGCTGAAAAGCGTCTCCACGCGTTCGGAGAAGCCCGGGGTCAGGGTCTGGGGGTCGATGAGGAAGAAGAACTGGCCCAGCCCCAGGGGGTCGCCCTCGGCCTGGAACATGGTCGTGGTTTCGAAGGCCAGGATTTCGACCATGAGGGCCAGGGCCGCGCCCTTGGCCCCGCCCAGGGGGGTGAGCGTGCCGGTGGTGCCCGCGCCCGGGTCGGTGGTGGGGCGGCCCTCGGCGTCCAGGGCCCAGCCCTCGGGGATGGTCTCGCCGCGCTTGGCCGCGGCCAGGACCCGGCCGCGCGTGACCGTGCTCAGGGACAGGTCGATGACCAGGGGCGGACGGCCGGAGCGGGGACAGGCGAAGGCCAGGGGGTTGGTGCCGAAACTCGGAGCCCGGCCGCCCCAGGGCGCGATGTTGGCGGCGGTGTTGGAGCACATGAAGGCCACGAGGCCTTGTTCCGCGACGCGCTCCACATGGTGCCCGGCCACGCCGCAGTGGTGGGAACGGGTGATGCCGAGCACGGCGCAGCCCTGCTCCCGGGCCACCGGCACCGCGACGTCCAGGCCCGCCGCGATGGCCGGAAATGCGAAGCCGTCACAGGCGTCCACCCGGACCACGGCGGGCCGGGGCCGCGTCACCACTGGCCGGGCATCCGCCCGCACCCTGCCGTGGCGCACGTGGTCCGCATAGAACGGCAGACGCGAAAAACCATGCGTGGGCAGGCCGTCGCACTCCGCCAGCACGAGGGCTTCGACCACCAGGGCCGCCACATCCTCGGGCGCGCCCGCGCGGACCAGGGCCGCCGTGCCCAACCTCCGCAATTCCTCGATGCTCAGGGTCACGCTCATGGGCCCGCCTCCTTCGACGATGCGGCGAACCTCGCGCAATCCCCAACGAAAAGCAACCGGCTTCGCCGGTTTTCAAAAGAGAGGGAATGGGAGCCTTTTCGCCTTTCCATGCACCCTCGAAGGGGGCGGCGAAGCCGGCTTCGGCCCGCTCCAGAAAGGCAAAAAGGCGCTGTTCCTCTCTGGCTTGCTATTCTTCGCTTTCCATAGCGCGCCGAAGGCGCACGCGGTCGCGGCCCTGGGCCTTGGCCTGATACATGGCCAGGTCGCTTTCGCGGAGCAGGTCGTCCAGGGTGGAGTGTTCGCCGAGGACGGCCACGCCGATGCTCACGGTGTAGGCGGGCAGGCCGTGGAAGGGTTCGCGCGGCATGGCCGCGCGGATGCGCTCGGCCACGGCCAGGGCCGCCCTGGCTCCGGTGGCCGGGAGCAGGATGCAGAACTCCTCGCCGCCGTAGCGGCCGAAAAGGTCATAGGGCCGCAGCCGGGCGCGCACGCGGGCGGAGAAGTCGCGCAGCACGCCGTCGCCCACGGCGTGGCCGTGGGTGTCGTTCACGGCCTTGAAGTGGTCCAGGTCGAGCATGAGCAGGGACAGGGCCCCGCCGGTGCGGGCGGCCATGGCCACGAGTTCCTCGGCCCGGGCCAGAAAGGTGACCCGGTTCAAGGCCTGGGTCAGGCCGTCCACCGTGGCCGCGCGCCGCAGCTCGGCGTCGGCCCGCTCCTTGTTCAGGAGGACGAAGCCCACGCTGCCGACGAGCATGACCAGATAGAGCAGCAGCCCGGCGAGGGTCTGGTCGATGCCCTGGGTGTAGACGTCGCCGGTCGCGCGGACCAGGAGGAACACGGCCGCATTGGCCAGCAGCGCCCCGGCGCAGGCCAGGTAGGCCGCGCCCATGAACCGGCGCAGGGCCGTGCCGCCTGGGGTCAGGGCCAGCAGGAATCCCGGCCGGGCGAGGCAGAGGGCCAGGGCCAGCCCGCCGAGGCTCTGGCGGAGGTAGGGCCAGTCGAAGGCCGCGGCCTGGGCGATGACGGCGCCGCAGACCACCAGGGTCAGGAACCGCCGTGACCAAAGTCCGAGATGGCCGAAAAACCGCAGCAGGCCCGCCGATTCCAGGGCGAATCCGCCATAGAGCAGGGCATTGGCGGGCAGAATGACGGCCATGTCCGCGTCGATCCCGCGCAGGCCCATGCCCAGCCAACCCACGGCCTGGGACACCCGGCCGAGCAGGAACAGCCGCATGCCCCGGCCCCGCTCGTCCACGCCGTGGACGAGCAGCACGGCGGCTGCGCAGAAGTCGCCGAAGGCGAGGAGAAGCATGGCGGTGCGGGCGTCGAACATGGGGGTCTCGCGGATACCGGGTGGGACGATATAGCCGATGCGGGACATAAAGACAAGATATCCCGGCTTGTTTTCACACTTCTTCAGCTTGACTGAAGCCCTTGCCGGGCGGCCCCTTCCGGCCGGGCCCGGCATCGGACCACGGCCCGGGCCGCTTCGCGGCGGGCGAAAAAGCGTGACGGTCAGCGGGCGGAGGTCGCGGCGGCGGATTCCAGGAAGCGTTCCCTGGCCCGGGCCGCTGCCAGGGAGGCCACCCGGGACAGGCGCGGATCGCGGGCCAGGACATAGACCCCGATCTCGCCGTCGGCGTAGAACGCGGCCACCAGTCCGCCGAAGGACTCCAGGGCCTCGGCGTGGCTCCAGTCGTCCTTGACGTGGGCCTCGAAGGCGTTGCCGTGCACGGCCTCCTGGGGATAATGGCGGATGGGCAGGGACACGGCCAGCAGGCCGCTGTGCGCCAGGATGCGGCCGACCAGGGCCAGGGCCTCCTCCTTGGTCATGTGCTCCAGCACGTCTCCGGCCACGGCCAGGTCGAAGGGCCCCAGCAGGCCGTAATCCACGTAGCGGGCGTCGGCCACCACCACGCGGTCGTACTTGGCCGCCAGGCCGAAGCGCTCCACGTAGGGGCCCCAGACCTCCACTCCGGTCCAGTGCACGTCCGGGAAGGCCCCGCGCAGCAGGTCCGCGTATGCGCCCCGGCCCGGGCCGATGTCCAGCACCCGGCGCAACAGGCCGTGCTCGTGCAGGGTGGCGTAGAAGAAGGCGAACCATTCCTTTCCGTTGGGCGCGCTGTCGGGCATTCTTTTCCTCCTGCCGGTCCGGGGCGGATGGAAGCAAGAGCCGTTCCAGGAATCCTCTTGCCTCCCGGGCGGTTTGGGCCCACAATGCGCCGCCATGCGCGACAACAAGGCACTTTTCGTCCTGGCCCTGGTGGCCGTGCTCTGGAGCAGCGGCGGGCTGGCCATCAAGCTGGTGGAGGCCCACCCCCTGGCCATCGCCGGGCTGCGCAGCGCCCTGGCCCTGCTGACCCTGCTGGCCATCACGCGCTTCCGGCCCGGGCTCACCTGGTCGCGCACCCAGATCCTGGGCGGGGTCTGCTACATGATCCTGCTCGTCACCGGGGTCACGGCCACCCGCCTGACCACGGCGGCCAACGCCATCCTCCTGGCCTACACCGCGCCGGTCTACGTGGCCCTGATCGCGCCGAGGCTCCTGGGCGAACCCACGCGCCGCGCGGACTGGATCATGATCGCCGCGGTCCTGGGCGGCATGACCCTGTTCTTCATGGACCGGCTCTCCGCCGGGGGATTCTGGGGCAACGTGCTGGCCGTGGGCACGGGCGCGGGCTACGCGGGCTTCACCCTCTGCATGCGGGCCCAGAAGGACGCCTCGCCCCTGGGCACGGCCTGCCTGGGCCACGGCTTCTCCGCGATCCTGGGCCTGCCCTTTCTCCTGGCCGCGCCCTGGCCGGACGCGGCCTCCTGGGCCGGATTCCTCTACCTGGGCGTGATCCAGCAGGGCGTGTCCCTGGCGCTCTACTCCTGGTCCATCCGCCGCCTGAACGCGCTCACGGCCATCATCGTCATGACCCTGGAACCGATCCTCAACCCGGTCTGGGTGGCCATCGGCGTGGGCGAGACGCCCGGCCCCTTCGCCCTGGCGGGCGGAATCGTGGTGCTCACGGCCGTGACCGTCCGGGGCCTGCGCAGCGCCCGGGGCGCATAGCCCGGCTCCGCCGGGTCACGGAAAGGCTGGGAGGGATGGGTGAAGTCTTAATGAAATAAATCGCATTTTTTCAGCAAGATACATTCACAAAAAACTCTCGCCTTTTTACTCGCCGTCCTCATCCGTCTCCTGGTTGAGGAACAGCCCATAGTATTTCTTGAAGAAAAACAATCGGTTTCTTTTCCGCCCCGTGATCTCGACGACAAGTCCCAGGCGGAGAAACTCCCGAAACAGGGCGTTCACCGTGGGGATGGACAGGTCGAGGGCCGCCGCGACCTGTTGAACGGTGACGAAGGGATTCAGGTAGAGTTGCTCCAGCAGGCGCGTGCCGTTTGGCGCGCGCCCCCCCAGGCCCATGACCTGGCCCTGGCTCTCTTCCCGCAGGCTCATGATGGCCTGGAAGGTCCGCACGCCCGTCCGCGCCGTCTCCCGGACGGCCCGAAGGAAGAACCGCACCCAATGTCCGATGTCGTTGGAGGCCCGGACCACGGTGAGGGCGTCATAATAGGCCCCCTTGTGGCGCTCGATGTAGGCCGAAAGGTACAGCGACGGCTTCTTCAGCAGCCCCTTGCCGATGAGATAGAGCGTGATGAGCAGGCGGCCGATCCGGCCGTTGCCGTCGAGAAACGGATGGATCGTCTCGAACTGATAGTGGCTGATGGCGATGCGGATGAGGTCCGGGACCTGGATGGTCTCGTTGTGCCAAAACTGCTCCAGGTCGCCCATGAGCGCGGGCACCTCGTCGTGGTGCGGGGGGATGAACACCGCGTCCTGGAGCGAGGCCCCGCCGATCCAGTTCTGGGACCGGCGGAATTCCCCCGGAGTCTTGTGTTCCCCGCGAACCCCGCGCAGAAGCGTGGCGTGGGTCTGGCGCAGCAGCCGATTGGAGAGCGGCAACCGCTCCAGTTCGCTGATCGCCGCGTTCATGGCCTCGATGTAGTTCCGCACCTCCTGCCGGTCGTCCCTCTTCTCCTCGGCCACGAACTCCGCATCGAGCAGGACGTCCTCCATTTCCGTGCGCGTCCCCTCAATCCGGCTGGAGGTGTTGGCCTCCTTGACCACGTGCATGGAGATGAAGCGGTCGACGTCGGGCACGAAGAGCGAAAAGGCGTTCAGCTCGGCAAGCGCCGCGGCCGCCTGCTCCAGCAAGGTATGGATGCGGGCGTCCTCCCAGGTCCACTCGTGGTTGACGGGGGACGGGGCGAAACTCTTGTATTGATATTGCCGCACGAAGCTGCCCGAGACATAATCCTCGAAGCGCATGTCCCTTCCTCCCCGATTTGTCCGGGCGCCCGGATTTTTCATACCGAACAAGTTAATTAAATTTTTAACCATTTATTTAATTAAAGACAATAGAAAATTAAAAACTCGAGGTGGGATTTAATTAATCTTCCCTGAAATGAAAAAAGGCGGGAGGTTTCTCCCGCCTTTTGTTTTCCGTAACGGAGCGAAGCTCCCCCGCCTTCGGCGGTCTTCGGAGCCGCTGAAAGGCGAGAGTCTCCCTTGCCTTTCCGTAAACCCCCGAAGGGGGTTAGGGGTTGATGGTGGAGCCCAGGACCTGGAGGAACTTGCGCATCCATTCGGGATGGGCGGGCCAGGCCGGGGCGGTGACGAGGTTGCCGTCGACCACCGCGTTGCTGAAGGTGGCGTTGGGGCCGACGTAGGCGCAGCCCGAGCCCTCGATGTCCGGCTGCACGGCCGGGTAGGCCATGCAGGTCCGGCCCTTGATCACGCCCGCGCTCACGAGCACCTGCTGGCCGTGGCAGATGGCGGCGATGGGCTTGTCGGCGGCGGCCATCTTCCTCACGATGTCGATGACCTTGGGGTCCAGGCGGATGTACTCCGGGGCGCGGCCGCCGGGGACGACCAGGGCGTCGTAGTCCTCGGGCTTCACCGCGTCGAAGTCCGCGTTCAGGACGAAGTTGTGGCCCGGCTTCTCGCTGTAGGTCTGGTGGCCCTCGAAGTCGTGCACCGCCGTGGCCACCTTGTCCCCGGCCTTCTTGCCCGGACAGACGGCGTGGACCTCGTGGCCCACCATGAGCAGCATCTGGAAGGGCACCATGACCTCGTAATCCTCCACGAAGTCGCCCACGAGCATGAGAATCTTCTTCACAGCCATCGGCTTGTCTCCTTGTTCTGGGGGTTTCGCCAATGCTCCGGGTATAGCCCGAGGGCGGGGGCCGCGTCCAGTCCGTGGACCGGGAATCCGCGCGGGGCAACGATTTGTGACAAAAATGCAACTTCCCGTGCCGAAACTTGACGGGACGCCTGGTCGTGCGTATATCCCGCCGCTCCCGGCCGGGGCCGGGAGGAGAGAGAGCCACACCTTGGGACCGGGATCACCCGGCCCTTTTCGTTCCCGGACCCGAACCGGGGGCAAGGAGGTTGTCATGGCCGACGAAGTCGATATGGCCCAACAGGTCCACGAGCGCGAGGTGGCCGCCGCCATCTCCCTGATCGTCCACCGCCGCGAGGACGAAGGCCCGGAATACGTGGACGGCGTTCCCTGCTGCCGCGACTGCGGCGATCCCATTCCGGCCAAGAGGCTGGCCGCCCTGCCCGGCATCGGGCGCTGCGTGGCCTGCCAGGAACTCGCCGACCGGGAGTAGACCGGCCCCCGCCTTGCGTCACAGGACATAGACGGCTATATACGGCGCACGTTGCGCCGGTCGGCCGTCTTCCCGACGCCCTGCCCGGCGGACGCAAACGGGGCCCGGCATGTCCGAAACCGACCTCTCCAAGCTGAGCATCGACAAGAGCGCCTGGAACGTCCCCGGCAAACGGAGGCGTTTCCCGCGCCGGCTGCTTGTCCTGCTCCTGCTGGCCGGGGCCGGGCTGGCGGCCTATCTCGTGCTGCCCCTGTCCACGACGGTGGAGACCACGTCCGTGACGCGGGTGGCGCCCTCCCTGGGCCTCACGGTGCTCAACTCCAGCGGCTACGTCACGGCCCAGCGCAAGGCCTCGGTGGCCTCCAAGACCACGGCCGTGCTCACCTGGCTCGGCGTGGAGGAGGGCAGCCGCGTGCGCGAGGGCGAGGTCATCGCCCGGCTGGAGCACGAGGACGTGCAGGCGGCCAAGGCCCGCGCCACGGCCGAGCTGCACGCCGCCGAGGCCGCCGTGGAAGCCGCCCGCGCCGAACTGGCCGACGCCACCCTGAACTACAAGCGGCTGCACGCCCTGGTGGACAAGAAGCTCGTGGCCCAGGCCGACTTCGACGCGGCCCGGGCCCGCTTCCTCAAGGCCCAGGCCGACGTGAACTCGGCCCAGGCCAATGTCCGCTCCGCCCACGCCGCCCTGGGCCAGGCCGAGGCCAACCTGGGCTACACCCTGCTGCGCGCGCCCTTCGACGCCGTGGTCCTGACCAAGAACGCGGACATCGGCGACATCATCACCCCCCTGGGCGCGGCCGCCAACGCCAAGGCCAGCGTGGTCACCATCGCGGACATGTCCTCGCTCCTGGTGGAGACGGACGTGTCCGAATCCAGCGTGGGCAAGGTCCACACCGGCCAGCCCTGCGAAATCCTCCTGGACGCCGTGCCGGGCGAGCGCTTCCTCGGCTTCGTGCACATGATCGTGCCCACCGCCGACCGGAGCAAGGCCTCGGTCATGGTCAAGGTGGCCTTCGACCACCTGGACCCGCGCATGCTGCCGGAGATGAGCGCCAAGGTGGCCTTCCTCTCCCGGCCCCTGGCCGAGAACGAGCGGGAGCTCCGCCCGGCGGTCCCGGCCGCGGCCCTGGCCCGGCGCGGCGACCGCGACGTGGTCTTCGTGGTGGCCGACGGCGTGGCCCGCGCGACGCAGGTGGAGCCCGGCGAGCGCCTGGGCGACTTCGTGGAGCTGCGGAAGGGTCCGGCCGAGGACGTCCGGCTCGTGCTGAATCCCCCGGACTCCCTCGCCGACGGGGCCAAGGTGACGGTGCGCTGATGCCCGGCTCCAGCCCGCCCATCGAGTTGCGCGGGGTGAGCAAGTCCTACGTGCGCGGGCATCAGGTGGTGCCGGTGCTCACCGACATCAGCTTCACCATCGAGCCCGGCGAATTCCTGGCCCTCATGGGGCCCTCGGGCTCGGGCAAGAGCACCCTGCTGAACCTCGTGGCGGGCATCGACCGCGCCGACTCCGGCTCGATCCTCGTGGGCGGAACGGACATCACCCTCCTGGACGACTCCGACCTGGCCCGCTGGCGCAGCCGCAGCGTGGGCTTCGTGTTCCAGTTCTACAACCTCATCCCCGTGCTCACGGCCCTGGAGAACGTGGAGCTGCCCCTGCTGCTCACCCCGCTCTCCCCGCGCCAGCGCCGCGAGCACGCCCGGGCCGCCTTGTCCCTGGTGGGATTGGCCGAGCGCATGGACCACCGCCCCGGCGAGCTCTCCGGCGGCCAACAGCAACGCACGGCCATCGCCCGGGCCCTGGTGGCGGACCCGGACATCCTGGTGGCCGACGAGCCCACCGGCGACCTGGACCGGCGCTCGGCCGAGGAGGTCCTCGGGCTCATGGCCGGGCTGAACGAGAGCATGGGCAAGACCATCGTCATGGTCACCCACGACCCCAAGGCCGCCGAGCACGCCCACCGCGTGCGCAGCCTGGAGAAGGGGGTCCTGGCCGATGCTGACCCTGCGCTACATCCTTAGGAACCTGGCGCGGCACAAGCTGCGCAACGCCCTGACCGTGATCGGCGTGGCCGTCTCGGTGCTGGCCTTCGGCCTGCTGCGCACCACGGTGGACGCCTGGTACGCCGGGGTCGCGGCCTCCTCCTCCACCCGCCTCGTGACCCGCAACGCCGTCTCGATCATCTACACCCTGCCCATCTCCTACGGCGAGCGCATCCGGGCCGTGGACGGCGTGACCCTGGTCTCGGCCGGGAACTGGTTCGGCGGGGTCTACCTGGACGAGAAGAACTTCTTCCCCAACTTCGCGGTCCAGGCCCGCCCCTACCTGACGCTCTATCCCGAGATCATCCTGGACCAGGCCCAGAAGGAGGCCTTCCTGCGCGACCGCAAGGGCTGCCTCATCGGCCGCAAGCTGGCCGCCCGCTTCGGCTGGAAGGTCGGCGACCCGGTCACGCTCCGGGGGACCATCTACCCCGGCGACTGGCCCATGACCGTGCGGGCCGTCTACCGGGGCCGCGACACGGGCGTGGACGAGACCCAGTTCCTCTTCCACTGGGAATACCTCAACGAGTCCCTGCGCAAGACCACTCCGGCCCTCGTGGACCAGGCCGGATTCTTCCTCCTGGGCGTCCGCGCGCCGGAGCTGGCGGCCTCCGCCTCCCGGGCCGTGGACGCGATCTTCGCCAACTCCCTGGCCGAAACCCTCACCGAGACCGAGCAGGCCTTCCAGATGGGCTTCGTGGCCATGAGCGAGGCCATCATCACCGCCATCCAGCTCATCTCCGTGCTCGTCATCCTGATCATCCTGGCCGTGGCCGCCAACACCATGGCCATGACCGCCCGCGAGCGGAGCCGCGAGTTCGCCGCCCTCAAGGCCCTGGGCTTCGGCCCCGGCTACCTGGCCCTGCTCATCTTCGGCGAGTCCCTGGCCCTCTCGATCCTGGGCACGGGCCTGGGCTGCGGCCTGACCTTCCCGGCCGCCGCGGCCTTCGGCGACGCCCTGGGCCAGTACTTCCCCATCTTCCAGGTCAGCGGCCTGACCATGGCCCTGCAGGCGGGCGCGGCCCTGGTCGTGGGCCTGACCGCCGGAGCCTTCCCGGCCTGGCGCGCGGGCCGCGTGGGCGTCGCCGAGGCCCTGCGGAGGATCGGCTGATGGCCTCGCTCTTCTCCTACAGCCTGCGCAACCTCCTGGCCCGGAGGCTGACCACGGCCCTCACCGCCGGAGGCATGGCCCTGGTGGTCTTCGTCTTCGCCGCCGTGCTCATGCTCGCCGAGGGCCTGCGCTCGGCCCTGGTCCAGACCGGCTCGCCCGGCAACGCGGTGGTCCTGCGCAAGGGCTCCAAGTCCGAAATCGAGAGCGTCCTGGACCGGAGCCAGGCCGCCGTGGCCGAGTCGCGCCCGGAGATCGCCCGGGGGCCCGACGGCCTGCCCGCGGCCGCCCGCGAGACCATCGTGCTCATCTCGCTGAACAAACGCTCCACCGGCGCGGTCTCCAACGTGACCATCCGGGGGATCGGCCCCCGCTCCCTGGAGCTGCGGCCCCAGGTGCGCCTGGCCGCCGGGCGCATGCCCCGGCCGGGATCGCTGGAGATCGCCGCCGGGCAGGGCGTGTCCCGGCGCTTCAAGGGCACGGCCCTGGGCGAGAAGCTGCGCTTCGCCCAGCGGGAGTGGACCGTGGTGGGCCTGCTCTCGGCCGGAAACACGGCCTTCGACTCCGAACTCTGGACCGACGCGGACCAGCTCATGGACGCCTTCCGCCGCGACGTCTACACCCTGCTCCTGGCCAGGCTCGCCTCCCCGGCGGCCTTCGAGTCCTTCCGCGCGGCCGTGGACACCGACCCCCGGCTCCAGGCCGAGGCCAAGATCGAGTCCGTGTTCTACGAGGAGCAGTCGGAGATGATGGCCCTGTTCCTGCGCATCATGGGCATCTCGCTCACGGCCATCTTCTCCCTCGGGGCCATGATCGGGGCCATGATCACCATGCACGCGGCCGTGGCCAACCGCACCGCCGAGATCGGCACCCTTCGGGCCTTGGGCTTCCAGCGCCGGACCATCCTGCGGGCCTTCATCCTCGAAGCCCTGCTCCTCGGCCTCCTGGGCGGGGCCGCCGGGCTGGCCGCGGCCTCGGGCCTGCAATTCTTCACCATCTCCACCGTGAACTTCCAGACCTTCTCCGAGCTGGCCTTCGGCTTCAGCCTGACCCCGGGCATCGCGGCCGCGTCCCTGGGGTTCGGCCTGCTCATGGGCCTGCTGGGCGGGCTCATCCCGGCCGTGCGCGCCTCGCGGGTGAACATCGTGGACGCCCTGCGCGCGGCCTGAAACGCGCAACCCTCCGAAAAACCGGCGCGATCCGCTCCGGCCGTCTTGCCCTCCGTCCCCCTCCGGCGCTACAACGGTCCGGGCCGCCACGCGGCCCGGGAGCTTCCGTGCGGCACGCGATCCTCGCCCTTCCGGCCCTTCTGGCCTGGCTTCTGGCCCTCCCGGCGGACTGCCCCGCCTGGACCGGCCGCGTGGTCGAGGCCGCTTCGGGCCACGCCCTGCTCGTCCGCGCCCAGGACGGCTCCGACATCCTGGTCCGGCTCTACGGCATCGAGTCCCCCGGACCGGCCGAAAAAGCGGGTCGCGCCTCCCGCGAGGCCCTGGACGGCATGGCCCGCGACCGCGAAGTGGACGTGCTCACCGTGGCCGGGAACGGCACGCGCGTGGACGGCCACGTCATCCTCGACCTCCAGGACCTGAGCTCCGAGATGGTCCGCCTGGGCATGGCCTGGGTGGACTGGCGGCACTGCGTCAAGGGCGTGTGCGACCGCTGGCTCCTCCAGGAACAGGAAGCCCGCGCCGCCGGGCTCGGCTACTGGCGCGACCACCCCCTGGGCAAACCCGCCGGCCGCGACGTGTTCTGAACGGGCCCGCGTGCAGGACATTTCTTCGCCTTTCTACAAACCGCCGAAGGCGGCGCGGTCTTTCGCGGCTCCGTCGCGCTGCGCGCTCGCCCCGTGAAATCCCGCGCCGCGAAGGGCCCGTGAAAGGCGCATCCGACAAGGGTCTATGAAAGCACAAAAAAAGGCGGGAGATGCTCTCCCGCCTTTTTGATTTTCTGTCGCGGGCCGAAGGCCCCCGGCTTTCTGAAACAGGCCGAAGGCCTTAGGCGTTTTTCATCTGGTCCACGAGGCGTTGGAGTTCCTGGGCCATGGAGGCCAGTTCGGCCACGGCCTGGGCGGACTGGTTCATGGCCTGGGCGGTTTCGGCCGCGATGCGGTTGACGTCCTCGGTGCCCCGGCTGATCTCCTCGCTGGCGGCGGACTGTTCCTCGGAGGCCGTGGCGATGGCCCGGACCTTGTCGGCCGTGGACTCGACGCGGCCCACGATGTTCTTCAGGGCCACGCCCGCCTCTCCGGCCAGCTCGGTGCTCTTGGCCACGGCCGCGCCGGAGGACTCCATGCTCTTGATGTTCTGCTGGGTGCCGTTCTGGATGCCGGACACGGCCGCGCCCACTTCCTTGGTGGCGGTCATGGTCTTTTCGGCCAGCTTGCGGACCTCGTCGGCCACGACCGCGAAGCCGCGTCCGGCCTCGCCCGCGCGGGCGGCCTCGATGGCCGCGTTCAGGGCCAGGAGGTTGGTCTGGTCCGCGATGTCGGTGATCACGTTCATGATCTGGCCGATGCCCTTGGCCTGTTCGCCGAGTCCGCCGAGGCTCTCGCGCATGCGCTCGGTCTGGGCCTGGACCTCGTTGATGGCCGCGATGACCTTGCCGACCACGTCCGCGCCCCGGTTGGCCTCGTCGCGGGCCTGGTCGGCGTTCCCGGCGGCCTCGGAGGCGTTGCGGGCCACCTCCATGACCGAGGCGTTCATCTGCTCCATGGCCGTGGCGGACTCGGAGGTGCGCTCGCGTGGTTCTCGGTGCCCCGGCTGGACTGCTCGATCTGGGCGGCCAGCTCCTCGGAGGCCGAGGTCACGCGCTCCACGATGGCCTCGATGCGCCGGGCCGCGTCGAGCATGCCCTCGCGCTTGGCCTCCTCGGCCTGGCGGGTGGCCTCCTCGGCCAGCCGGGTGGCCTCCTCGGCCTGGCGGGCCTTCTCGGCGGCCTGGCGGGTGGCCTCCTCGGCGTGGGCGATCTTGTCCTTCAGGTTGGCGACCATGCCGCGCAGGGCCTCGGCCAGGGTGCCGATCTCATCGTTGCGGGTCAGCTCCAGGTGTTCGTCCAGCCTGCCCTGGGCCACGGCGGTGGCGAAGGCGGTGGTGCGCTTGAGCGGCTTGGCCAGGGACAGGGAGAAGCCCAGGCCGAGGACGACCATGAGCAGGGCGATGCCCACGGACACGGCCAGGGTGGAATAGGTGATGTTGTCCTCGGCGGCCTGGATGGTATCCGAGGACTTGCCGATGAACCACATGCCCGCCACCTCGCCGGAGGGGCTGCGGATGGGCCAGTAGGCGGTCTGGTAGAGCTTGCCCAGGATGCGGTTGCTGGAGAGGAACATCTCGCCCTTCTCGATCACGGCTTCGAGCACCTTGGGGTTGTCCATCTTGGTGCCCACGGCCCGCTTGCCTTCCTTGATGATCGTGGTGGCCACGCGGGTGTCCTTCTCGAAGATCGTGACCTCCAGGCCGGTATAGGCCTTGATGGCGTCCACGAACTCGTCGCCCGAGAGGGCCTCGCCGATGGTCACCGAGCCGATGACCTGGCCGTCGGCCGTGATGGGCGCGCCCACGCGCAGGGAGAACTTGACCACGGTGCCGGGCTCGATGCCCACGTTCAGCTCGCCCTTGAGGGCCTTCTGCACGTTGACCTGCTTGAGCACGCTGTCGCCCTTCTTGTCCGAGTGGGCGCGGACCACCACGTTGCCGTCGGTGTCGGCCACGGTGATGAACTCGGCCTTATGGCGCTTCATGTAGGCGACCACCATGGGCTTCAGATTGATGAGGTCGCGGTTGCGGAAGGCGGAGACGAATTCGCCGTCCTGGGCCAGCTGCTCGCCGACCTGGAGGTACTTGTCCTTGATGTCCTGGATTTCCTTGGCCACCACCACCTGCATGGCCTTGATGTTCTGCTGGGCCTCTTCCTGGAAGCCCTCGTGCACGAAGTAGCGGGCGGTGAAGAAGACTCCCATGCTGGTGACGGCCACGGCGGCCACCACCATGACCACGATCTTGACGAGGATGGACACTCTCATGACAGGCTCCTTAGTGGTCGGATACGGCGATTCCCTCCGCTTGATCGGCCGCGGCGGCGAAAAGTTGAGGCCTCTCCCCTGCGAGCGCCCACTCCGGGCCGAAAATCCGCCGTCACGGACCGGGAACCGGCCCGACACGGATTCGCCACGACCAAAGCACTTTTTTTCACAAGTGTCCAGGGCGCACCCTGGGTTATAATGCTCCTCCGCCGTTGCCGAGGGCCCTTCTTTCGGGATAGGAGGGCCCATGCGCGTGCTCCTCGTCCACTCCAATTTCCCGGCCCAGTTCCGCCACCTCTGCGTCGCCCTGGGCAACGACCCGGCCGACGAGGTGGTCTTCCTGACCATGAACCCCAGGCCGGAGTGGAACATCCCGGGCGTGCGCAAGGCCGTGTTCGAGCCCGACGGCGAGGCCGCGTCCGGGGTCCATCCCCTGGCCGCCCAGGGCGAGGACGCGGCCAGGCTGGCGGCGGGCGCGCTCAAGACCGCCCGGGCCCTGCGCGCCCAGGGCTTCGTGCCGGACGTGATCTACGCCCACTCGGGCTGGGGCCCGGGGCTCTACCTGGGCGAGGTCTTTCCCGAGGCGCGGCGGCTCTGCTACTTCGAGTGGTTCTACGACCCGGACGGGGCCGACGCCCGCTTCGGCGGCGCGACCCAGTCGCCCCTGGAGCGGGCCCGGGCCCGCTCGCGCAACCTGCCCATCCTCATGGACCTGGCGGGCTGCCGGCAGGGCGTCTGCCCCAGCCGCTGGCAGGCCGAGCAGTTCCCCCCGGACCTGCGCCGCAAGCTCACCGTGCTGCCCGACGGCGTGGACACGCGCTTCTTCCTCCCGGACCCGGAGGAGCGCCTCGTGCTGCCGGGCCTGGACCTCTCCGGCGCGGCCGAGATCGTGACCTACGCCACCCGGGGCATGGAGCCCTACCGGGGCTTTCCGCAGTTCATGGAGGCCGCGGCCCGGCTCCTGGCCGAGCGACCGGAGTGCCACGTGGTGGTGGTGGGCGACGACCGCTCCTGCTACGGCCCGCCCCCCGGTCCGGGCCGGACCTGGAAACAGGAGATGCTCGGACGGCTCAAGCTCGACCCGGAGCGCATCCACTTCCCAGGCTCCCTGCCCTACGGCCTGTACCGCAAGGTGCTCCGGGCCGGAACCGCGCACGTCTACCTGACGCGGCCCTTCGTGCTCTCCTGGTCCTTCCTGGAGGCCCTGTCCTGCGGCTGCCTGGTGGTGGCCTCGGACACGGAGCCGGTGCGCGAGGTGGCCCGCGACGGGGTCAACGCCCTGCTCACGGACTTCCACTCCCCGGAGGCCATCGCCGCGCGCGTGGGCGAGGCCCTGGACCGGCGCGCGGAACTCGCGCCGCTGCGCGAGGAGGCCCGCCGCACCATCCTGCGCGACCACGACCTCTACGCGCTCATGCCCCGGCACCTGGAGCTGGTGCGGGGAGAAACGGGCGGGCCCACGCCCCCGGCCTGATTTCCGGCCCGCTTTTCCCCATCACCGCTCGATTCGCGGTCAAAGCGTGATTTTGTTGCCAAAATCATCCGCTCTGGCGTACAATCGAAGCCAATTCGAAGACCCTTACGCCATGTGGAGGCGTTGTGCCCATCGAGGAATATCCGCAGATTCTGGGAGTCTATTCCCTCCAGGTGGAGGAGGTTTCGGGCATGGGCGGCACGGCCGTCAAGCACGCCCAGGTCACCTACTGGTACGTCCGGGCCCTCGGCCCGGAGCGCTACGAGGTCCAGCCCCTGAACATCCACCACGTGCCCTCGGGCATCCGCAAGGAGGTGGGCGAGCTGGAGTTCCTCAAGAGCTACGTGCCCGAGCCCGCCTACTACCGGACCCACACCGTGCCCGCCCTGAAGACCCTGGCGCGCAAGATCGCCGAGGGCGAAAAGCACTTCAAGGACGGCCAGTTGGACGAAGCCGAGCGCGAATTCCTCAAGGCCCTCATGATCGACGATCTGAACGTGCGGGCCAACTTCGGCCTGGGCGAGGTCTACTCGGAGCAGAAGGAATTCGGGAAGCTCAAGAAGGTCATCGACACCCTCATGGGCATCTCCGAGGCCTTCCAGGAGGAGCAGCGCGAGCGCTTCAACTCCTTCGGCATCAACCTGCGCAAGAACGGCCACTACGACGAATCCCTGCGCTTCTACCACCGGGCCCTGGAGTTCAACGAGCGGGACGAGAACGTCTTCTTCAACATCGCCCGGGTGCACTTCGACAAGGGCGACCGGACCGGCTGCGTGGAGCACCTGCGCAAGGCCCTGGACATCAACCCGGGATTCCTCGAAGCCCAGAAATTCCTCAAGTTCTGCGAGGGCAGCCGCCTGGCCAAAAGCCCCCGGGCCTGAGCCCGGGCCGGGGTCAGCGGAGATCGAACACCGAGGCGGATTCCGGGCCGTCCAGCAGTTGCAGGGTCTCGGGCGTGAAGAGCAGGAACGCGGCGTCCCGGGCCCCGGCCAGCCCCCGCAGATGGGCATGCCGGGCGCACAGCGCCCCGGCCGCGATGCCCGCCTCTCCCTCCTCCAGCACACGCACCCGGCCCAGGACCGTGAGCGCGCGCACCGCGCCGGGTTCCGGCCTGGGGTCTGCGGCGCGGTCGTCCAGGAGCAGGGCCGCCCGGGGATCGGCCAGCAGATTGCGGAACTTGCGCGTGCCCCGGCTTGTGACCAGATACAGGCCCGGGACGGGCTCCGCCGGGGCCAGGCCCATGAGCGAGGCGTGCGGGCCTTCGGGCCCGGAGGTGGCCAGGACGCCGTGGGAGGCGTCCCGGAGCAGCGCGCCGAGGTCGTCGGGAAGGCTTCGATTCATTTTGTGAGAATAGCCCGTCCGCGGGCGCGCCGCAAGAACCGCTCCACGGCCGTTCTCCGCTCCGGTCTGATTTTTTCACGCCGACCCTTTGTGCTTGCGGCTTCGTTGGAGTAAGACGGGAAAGACTCGGGAATCCCGGAGAACACATGCCGTCCGACTCCAACCACACCGCGGGATCAGCCCCTTCCGGGGACGCCCGCCGCATCGCGGAACTCAAGGCCAAGCTGGCCGCGGCCGAGCGCATCGCGGACCTGGGCGGCCACGAGTACGACTGCGCCACCGGAGCCCTGTCCCTTTCCGCCGGATTCCGGGCCATCCTGGGTTTGGAGCGGGAGCGGAACACCCTGGCCGACCTGCGCGCCGCGATCCATCCCGAGGATCGCGACCGCGTCAGCGCCATGTTCCGCGAGGCAGTGCTCCGGGGCGGCCCCTACGAGGCCGAGCTGCGCGTCCTGCGGCCGGACGGGGAGGAGCGCTGGGTGCACACCCGGGGGGTGGCGCTCCTGGACGAGGACGGCCGCCCGGCCAAGCTCTACGGCCTGTCCCAGGACGTGACCGAGCGCCGCCGGGCCGAGGAGTCCGCCCGGGCCGAGGCCGGACGCTACCGCCGGCTCTTCGAGAACATGACCAGCGGCTTCGCCGTGCACGAGATCATCCTGGACGAGGGAGGCCGCCCGCGCGACTACCGCTTCCTGGAGGTCAACCCGGCCTTCGAGCGGCTCACCGGCCTGACCCGGGAGCAGGTCCTGGGCCGCACCGTGCTGGAGGTCCTGCCCGCCACCGAGAGCCATTGGATCGAGACCTACGGCCGCGTGGCCGCCACCGGGGAGCCCGAACGCTTCGAGCACTACAGCCGGGAACTGGACCGCTGGTTCGAGGTCCTGGCCTATCGCCCGGCTCCGGGCCGCTTCGCCACCATCTTTTCGGACATCACCGGCCGCAGGCAGGCCGAGGAGGCGGTGCGCCAGAGCGAGGAACGCCTGAACCTGGCCCTGGAGGCCGTGTCCGAGGCGGTCTGGGACTGGGACCTGCCCTCGGGGCGGGTCCTGACCGGACCCCGCTGGCACACCATGCTCGGCTACGCCCCAGACCAGTTCCCGGTCTCCCTGGAGGCCTGGAGCGGCCTGCTCCATCCCGACGACCAGGGCGTGGTCATGAAGGCCCTGAACAGCCACCTGGACGGCCTGGCCCCGGACTACGAGGCGGTCTGCCGCATGCGCTCGGCCGACGGTTCCTGGCGGCGCATCCTGGCCCGGGGGCGGGTGGTGGAGCGCGACGGGCAGGGTCGGCCCCTGCGCATGGTCGGCACCCACGCCGACGTCACCGACTTCGCCGCCGCGCGCGAGGCCCTGGCCGGACGCGAGGCGTTGCTGCGGACCATGATCAAGAGCCTGCCCCTGGACTTCTGGGCCCGCGACGCCGAGGGCCGCATCCTCATGCAGAGCGACGAGTCCGTGTCCCTCTGGGGCGACCTGACCCGAACAGCCATGGACGATTCCCGCTTCGATCCCGGAACCCTGGAAATCTGGCGCGGGAACAACGCCCGGGTCCTGGCCGGGGGCGTGGTCCAGGGCGACGTGGAGATGACCATCCGCGACGGCCGCAAGCGCCGCTTCCACAACGTGGTGGCGCCCATCCGCGAGGACGGCCGGGTCAAGGGCATCCTGGGCGTGAACATCGACATCACCGAACAGGAGGAGCAGGCCCGGGCCCTGCGCGAAAGCGAGGAACGCTACCGCCGGATGCTGGACACCGCCAACGAGGGCGTCTGGTCCATGGACGCGGAGCACCGCACCACCTCCGTGAACCAGGCCATGGCCGCCATGCTCGGCTATGAGCCGGAGGAGATGCTCGGCCGCAAGGTGGAGGAGTTCTTCCTTCCCGAGGAAATGACCGACCACGGGCGGCGCATGGCCGCGCGCCGAAAGGGGCTGGCGGACCGCTACGAACGGCGCTTCCGGCGCAAGGACGGAAGCGGACTCCTCACCCTGGTTTCGGCCATTCCCTTGCGGGACGATGCCGGAAACTTCGCGGGCTCCTTCGCCATGTTCACGGACATCACCGAAAGCCGCCGCGCGGAACAGGCCCTGCGCGAGAGCGAGGAGCGCTTCCGCGACCTGGTGCAGCGCTCGCCCCTGCCCATCCTCGTGCATTCCGACTGGCGGGTGGCCTTCGTCAACCCGGCGGCGGCCCGAACCCTGGGCGCGGAATCCCCGGACCAACTCATCGGCGCGGACCTCCTGTCCCTCGTCCCGCCCGAGGACCAGGACAAGGTCCGCGCCCGCGTGCAGGCCCTCTACTCCAGGCGCGGCGACGCGCCCGCCGCGCGCCAGCGGCTTCTGCGCCTGGACGGAACGACCATCGTGGTGGAGGTCTCCGCCGCCCGCGTGGACTTCCAGGGCCGCCCCGCCGCCCAGGTGGTCTTCGCCGACGTCACCGAACGGGTGAAGGCCGAGGAGGCGCTCATCCAGGCCAGGGACGCCGCCGAGGCCGCCGACCGGGCCAAGTCCGAGTTCCTGGCCAACATGAGCCACGAGATCCGCACCCCGCTCAACGGCGTGCTCGGCATGCTCCACCTGCTCAGGACCACCAGCCTGGGCCCGGAGGAGACCCTCTACGCCGAGACCGCCCTGGAGTCCGGCAACCACCTCCTCTCGGTCATCAACGACATCCTGGACCTGACCCGGCTCCAGGCCGGACGCCTGGCCCTGCGGCCCGGGCCCTGCGACCTGCCCGCCCTGGTGGGCCAGGTGCTCCAATCCTTCGCGGCCGTGGGCCGGGAACGCGGCCTGGACCTCGCCGCGGACCTGGACCCGGCCATCCCCAGCCCCCTGGTCTGCGACGAGGCCCGGCTGCGCCAGGTGCTCTTCAACCTGGCGGGCAACTCCCTGAAGTTCACCGAAAAGGGCGAGGTGCGCGTGGAGGCCCGGCTCCTGCCCTCGGCCGGGTCCGACATCTGGATCTACTTCTGCGTCTCGGACACCGGCATCGGCATCCCGGCCGCCAAACAGGCGGAAATCTTCGAGTCCTTCACCCAGGTGGACGGCTCGCTCTCCCGGCGCTACCAGGGCGCGGGCCTGGGCCTGTCCATCGTGCGTCGGCTGGTGGACCTCATGGGCGGCTCCGTGGCCGTGGACTCCCGGCCCGGAAACGGCACGCGCATCGCCTTCTCCATCCGCGCGGCCCGGGGAGCAGACGTCCCGGCCGCGCCGCGCCCGGACGCGCCCCCGCCCCCCGCCGCTCCGGCCAGGGGCCTGCGCCTGCTCGTGGCCGAGGACGACCGGGTGAACCAGCTCCTGTTCCGGCGCATGCTGGAAAAGCTCGGCCACTCGGTCCAGTGCGCGAACAACGGCCGACAGGCCCTGGAAATGCTGGCCGCCGGGGACTTCGACGCCGTGCTCATGGACGTGCAGATGCCGGTCATGGACGGCCTGGCCGCCACCCGGGCCATCCGCTCCTCGACCACCCTGGGCCCCAAGTCCGCCATCCCCATCGTCGCCCTCACGGCCCACGCCATGAAGGGCGACCGCGAACGCTTCCTGGAGGCGGGCATGAACGCCTACATCTCCAAGCCCGTGGACTTCGACGAACTCACCCGCGCCCTCTCCGGCTTCGCCGGTTTGTAGAAAGCCGAAGAGGGACAGCGCCGTTCTGGTTTTCTTAAAGAGGGGCGAAGCCCCCCGGCTTCGGCGGTTTACGAAATAACTGGAGAGGGACAGCGTCGTTCCGAACAGCCCCGAAGGAACTAGGAAGGGCCGGAGGCCTCGAAGACCCGTTGGTCCAGGTAGTAGAGCAGCGGGACCACCATGCGCGAGAAGAGCGTGGCCGCCACCTCGCCCGCCAGGAGCGAGATGGCCAGTCCCTGGAAGATGGGGTCGAAGAGGATCACGAAGGCCCCGGCCACCACGGACAGGGCGGTCAGGAGCATGGGCCGGAAGCGCACGGTCCCGGCCTCGATGACCGCGTCGTGCAGGCTCTCGCCGTGGGAGCGGCGCAGCTCGATGAAGTCCACCAGGATGATGGAGTTGCGCACCACGATGCCCGCCCCGGCGATGAAGCCGATCATGGACGTGGCCGTGAAGAAGGCCCCGGCCAGGGCGTGGGCCGGGACGATGCCGATGAGCGAGAGCGGGATGGGCGACATGATGGCGATGGGCGTGGTGTAGGACCGGAACCAGCCCACCACCAGGATGGCGATGAGCACGAGGACCACGGCGAAGGCCAAGCCCATGTCCCGGAAGACCTCGTAGGTGATCTGCCACTCGCCGTCCCACTTGAGGGACCAGCGGTCCCCGGGCGCGGGCTCCCCGGCGTAGACCCGGGTGAGCGGGTCGCGGCCGCCCGGGGCCTGCCAGACCCCCTTGCCCTCGGCGGCCAGCCGGTCCAGGGCCGCGTCCACCCGCAACATGCCGTAGACCGGGCTCTCCTCGGCCCCGGCCATGTCGGCGGTGACGTAGACCACGGGCCGCAGATTCTTGTGGTAGATGGCCGGGGGAATGATGCGCTCCTCCACCCGGGCCACCTGGCCCAGGGACACGGGCCGGTCCGCGTCGCCGCGCAGGGGGATGGACGCCAGGTCCGCGCCGGTGATGCGCCGGGCCAGGGGCAGGCGCACGATGATCGGCACGTCCTCGCGGGCCGAGTCGTCGTGCAGCAGCCCGACCTCCTCCCCGCCCACGGCGGCGGCCACGGCCCGGCGGGCCCGCTCGGGCTCCACCCCGCTCAAGAGCGCCTTGTCCGTGTCCACCACGATGCGCCGCTCGGGCCTCGGCCCGGTGACGTACCAATCCACGTCCACCACGCTCGGGGCAGCGGCCATGACCGACTTGACCTGCTCGGCCAGACGCAGGCGGCCCTCCGGGTCCGGGCCGTAGATCTCGGCCACCAGGGTCTGGAGCACGGGCGGCCCGGGCGGAACCTCCACCACCTTGAGCCGCGCGCCGGTGCGCGCCGCCGCCTCGGCCAGCTCCCGGCGCACGCGCCCGGCGATCTCGTGGCTGGAGGCCTTGCGCTCGCCGCGCGGCAGGAGGTTGACCTGGATTTCGGCCTGGTCCGGCCCGCCGCGCAGATAGTAGTGGCGCACGAGGCCGTTGAAGGAGAACGGGGCCGAGGTCCCGGCGTAAATCTGGAAGTCCGTGACCTCGGGCTGCCGGAGCAGCACCGCGCCCATCTCCTGGCAGGCGGCCGCGGTGTTCTCCAGGGCCGTGCCCTCGGGCATGTCCAGCACGAGCTCGAACTCGGCCTTGTTGTCGAAGGGCAGCATCTTCACCAGCACCCCGCGCAGGGGGAACAGGCTCAGGGCCGCCACCAGCAGCAGGACCACCAGCCCCAGGAAGCTCCAGCGCCAGACCGGGCGCTCCAGGAGCCGGGTCATGAGCGCGGTGTAGAGATGCGTGAGACGCCCGCCCTCTTCCCCCTTGTGCCCGGCGTCGCGGTCCAGGACGTGGAAGGAGGTCCAGGGCGTGACCGCGAAGGCCACGGCCATGGACAGGAGCATGGCCACGGACGCGCCGATGGGCATGGGCCGCATGTACGGGCCCATGAGCCCGCCCACGAAGGCCATGGGCATGATCGCGGCGATGACCGTGAAGGTGGCCAGGACCAGGGGGGCGCGGACCTCGTTCACCGCGTCCACGATGACCTCGGCGAAGGGGCGGCCCCGGGACTCGGGCAGCCGCGCGCGGCGGACGATGTTCTCCACATCCACGATGGGGTCGTCCACCAGGATGCCGATGCAGAAGATGAGCGCGAAGAGGGTCACGCGGTTGAGGGTGTAGCCCATGAGCCAGTAGGTGGCCAGGGTCACGGCCAGGGTCACGGGCACGGCCACCATGACCACGAAGCCCGCGCGCAGGCCGAGGAACACGGCCACGATGGCCCCCACGGAGAGGGCCGCGATGAGCAGGTGCTCCAAGAGCTCGTTGGATTTGTGCCGGGCGGTCTCGCCGTAGTCGCGCACCACGGCCGTCTCCACCCCGTCCGGGATGACCCAGCCGCGCAGGGCCTCCACCCGGCGCAGCACCTCGCGGCAGAGGACGTCGGCGTTGACCCCGGCGCGCTTGGCCAGGCTCAGGGTCACGGCCGGGTATACGCGGCCCGGGGCCTCGCGGATGCCCTTGGCGGCGGCCGCCGGACCCGGAGTGAAGAGCACGTAGTCCGAGGGCTCGTCGAAGCCGTCCGAGACGCGGGCCACGTCCGAGAGGTACACCGGACGGCCGTCGCGCACGGCCAGGACCACCCGCGAGACGTCGGCGGAAGTGCGCAGGAAGCTGTCCAGCCGCACGTTCACCGAGGCCCCCTCGCGGGTCAGGGCCCCGCCCACGGCGGCCTGATTCTGGGCCCGCAGGGCGTCGCCCACGTCCAGGATGTCCAGGTTCAGGTTGCGCAGCCGCTCCGGGTCCACCTCCACGGTCAGGCCGCGCTTGCGGCCGCCGATGAGCGTGACCTCCGAGACGCCGGGCACGGTCCGGGCGGTCTCCGCCGCCTCGGCCGCCACCTGGCGCAGGGTCCGGCCGTCCCGCCCCTCGCCGTAGAAGGTCAGGGCCAGCACGGGCACGTCGTCGATGGAGCGGGGCTTGAGGATGGGATTGGAGCAGCCCGGCGGAATCCAGTCCAGGTGCTGGTAGAGCTTGGCGTAGGTCTTGACCACGCTCCGCTCCACGTCCTGGCCCACGTAGAAGCGGACCACGGCCAGGCACCGGCCGTCCGAGGAGGTGGTGTAGACGTACTCCACCCCGGGAATCTCCCAGAGCAGCTTCTCCATGGGCCCGGCCACGCGGGCCTCGATCTCCCGGGGCGTGGCCCCGGGCATGGAGACCATGACGTCGATCATGGGCACGATGATCTGCGGTTCCTCCTCGCTGGGGGTCTTCACGATGGCGAAGACGCCCAGGAACAGGGACGCCAGGATGATCAGGGGCACGAGCCTGGAACGGACGAAGGTCGCCGTGATCCGGCCCAGGAGGCCGTGGGAGTGGTCGCGGGGGGCGCGGTCCTCGGCCATGACCGCTCAGGGCCGGGCGAGGCGGTCGCCCTCGCGCAGGGTCTGGTCCGCCGAGACGACCAGCACGTCGCCCTCGGACAGGCCGGAGAGCACCTCGCGCAGCATGCCGGGGGCCTCTTCCCCGGCCTGGGCCTGGAGGATGTAGGTCACGCCCTCGATCTCGGCCTGGAGGTAGCCGCCGCCGAGCTTGAGCAGGCGCAGCCGGAGCACGCCGTCCGTGTCCGCGACGAGCGCGGTGGGCAGCTCCCCGCGCATGCGCACGGCCCGGGCCGGGACGAGCAGCTTCTCGGCCTGGACCAGGGGCACGCAGACCTTGCCGAACAGCCCGGAGCGGGGCTTGGTCTCGCCGGGCAGGGTCGGCAGGGAGGCCTTGACCCGGAAGGTCCGGGTGGCCGGGTCCACGCGCGGGACCACCGCGCCGAGGGTGGTCAGGAAGGGCTCGGGCGAGAGCGAGGGGGCCAGGCCGAGCACGGTCATGCCCACCCGCAGCCGGGGCAGGAGGCTCTCGTCGGCCTGGGCGTCCAGGTCGTAGCCGCCCTGGGCGTCGTCGATCTCGGCCAGGGGCGCGCCCGCGCTGACGAAGGCCCCCTGGTCCACGTGGCGGCGGGCCAGGACGCCGGTGAAGGGCGCGGTCACGGTGCTGTAGGAGAGCAGCGAGCGGACCTCGGCGCTCTGGTGCTGGGCCGAGGCCTCCTGGGCCGCCAGGGCCTCCTCGCGGCTCTTGAGGGCCAAATACTCGGCCTGGGCCTTGTCGAAATCCTCCCGGCTCACGGCCTGTTGCCCGAGCAGGGTCTTCATGCGCGCCAGGGTGGTCCGGGCCAGGGCCACCTGGGCCGTAAGCGCCTTGCGCTCCATGGCCGCCTGGCCCACCCCGGCCTGGGCCCCCTGCTCGCGTTGGCGCAGCTCGGAGTCGTCGATCTGGAGGATCGGCGCGCCCTTCTGGACCAGATCGCCCTCCTCGGCCAGGACCGCCGTGACCGTGCCGGAAACCTTGCTGGAGAGCACGGCGCTCGTGCGCGGCTCCACCCGGCCGGGCAGGCTGCGGCATTCCTGGACCCGGCGCGGGGCCAGGGTCAGGGTCTCGGCGCGGACCTCGCGGGGTTTGGGCGCCGCGGGCGGTTCGCCGCCGCAGGAGGCCAGCAGCGCCGCGGCCGCCAGGAGAAGGACGAAAAAGGCCCGGGAGGGGAGTATCATGTTCCGCATACTCCCGCCCCGGGCCGGTCCTGTCAAGCAGGGAAGACTAGATTTCCATGCCCAGCGCGCGCACGGCGGCCATGCCGCCCTCCACGCTGGAGGCGTCGCCGAAGCCGTTGTGCAGGAGCGTCACCAGGGCCTCATAGGAGCGCGCCCCGGTGTTGCAGATGACCACCACCGGCCGGTCGCGCGGCAGCTCGTCCAGTCGTCCGGCCAGCTCGCCCTGGGGGATGTTGTGCCAGTCCGAGGGGTGGCGGGCCAGGAACTCGGCGGCGTTGTCGCGCTCGCGGCAGTCCAGGAAGAACACGCCGTTGTCCGCGCGGCCGGTCCAGAGCTCCTCGAAGCGGTCCACCTCGATGCCCGGGTTGCGGCCGTCGAGCACGTTCACGGCCACGTTGCCGAGCACGTTCAGGATGTCCAGGGCGGCGGCGAACGGCGGGGAATAGGCCATCTCCACGTTGCTCAGGTCGTCGCAGACCGGGCCGTGGGGCAGCATGGCCGCCAGGGTGTCCACCTTGCCCACCAGGGCGTCGCCGTTGATGCCCAGGCCCTGCATGCCGAGCACCCGGCGCGTGGCGCGGTCCACCACCAACTCCAGGCTCATCAGGGCCCGGTCCGGGTAGAAGTGGGCCCGGTCCACCTGGGTCACGTGCACGCTGATCGCGTCGTAGCCCTCGCGCAGGGCCGCGTTCAGATTCAGGCCCACGCCCGCCGCCGCGCGCTCGAAAAGCTTCACGCACCAGGAGCCCACCACGCCGTCGAAGCGCGAATGGCCCCCGGCCAGATTGTCGCCGATGACCCGGCCCTGGCGGTTGGCCATGGAGCCCATGGGCAGGTAGGCGGGCTTGCCGGTGATGAGATTCTTGACCTGCACGCAGTCGCCGCCGGCGAAGATGTCCGGGTCCGAGGTGCGCATGGTCTCGTCGACCACGATGCCGCCGCGTTCGGACACGGTGAGCCCGGCCGCGCCCGCCAGCCCGGAATTGGGCCGCACGCCCACGGACATGACCACCAGGTCGGCCTCGATCTCGCCCTTGTCCGTGACGAGCCGCTCCACCTGGCCGTCGCCCTCCAGGCGCAGGAGCTTCTCGCCCAGGCGGAAGGTCACGCCCTTCTCCTCCATGTGCAGGCGGGCCATGCGCGCGAGGTTCTTTCCGGCCACGGCGGGCAGGATCTGGTCCATGTACTCCAGCACCGTGGTCTCGATGCCCCACATGTCGGCCAAGGCCTCGGCCATCTCCAGGCCGATGAACCCGCCGCCCACGACCACGGCCGAGCCGACCTTGCCCGAGGAGACCATCTGGCGGATGGCCGTGGCCTCCTCCAGGCTGCCCACCGTGAACACGCCCGGCAGGTCCGCGCCCGGAATGGGCAGGCGCACCGGACTGCTGCCCGTGGCCAGGACGAGCTTGTCGTAGGACAGCGTCTCTTCCCTGCCCGTGGGCAGGTGGCGCAGGGTCACGGTCTTGGCCGCCCGGTCGATGGACACGGCCTCGGTCTCGGTGCGCACGTCCACGCCCTTGGTGGCCTTGAAGAAGGCCTCGTCCCGGACCATGTGGAAGGCCGTGGACTGGAGCGCGGAGGCGTCGGAGACGTCGCCGGAGACGTAGTAGGGGATGCCGCAGCCGCCGTAGGAAATGGTCCGGCCGCGATCGACCATGGTCACGCGGCTGTCCGGCTCCAGGCGCTTGAAGCGGCAGGCGGCCTTGGGGCCCAGGGCCACCGCGCCGATGATGACGACGTGTTGGGGCATTGCGGATTCCTTCCTTGGCTTCAAATGGTTGCGCGGCACAGCCCGCGCGGCTCGGCCGAATCCATACCAATCATCCATGATTTCCGAAAGGGGCTTCGCCCCTCTCCAGAAATGCGGGAGGCTTCGCCCCGCCATGGAAAAGCTGGAAGAGGCTCTCGCCGCTTCTCCCGGGCCGAGAGCCTCTTCGCCTTTCTATAACCCGGCGAAGCCGGCTAGTGGTCGCAGGTGTTCGCGCCGGTGACCAGGGAGCCGCCGAGAAAGGCGGCGACGAGCTGTTCGGCGGTGCCGCCCTGGGCGCCGACGGTCACGGAAACCCCGGCCTCCTCGAAAAGCTGGCGCGCGCGCGCGCCCATGCCGCCGGCGATGACGTGGGTCACGCCGCGCTCCTTGAGCCAGCGGGGCAGCAGGCCCGGCTCGTGGGGCGGGGGCAGGAGCATCTGGGCCTTGGCCGGGGCCTTGGAGGCGTCGTCCACGTCGATGACCGCGAACTGCTCGCAGTGGCCGAAGTGCATGCAGAGTTGGCCCTGGGCCATGGGAACGGCGAAACGCATCACATCTTCTCCTTGTCTGGGTGTCGGATTGTTCAAGACGAAGCCCGGCCGCAACAGGAGCCGGGCACGCAGCCCCGGTCCCCGGGCCGGTCGCCGCAGCAGCCGTGGCCGCGCGCGTCGGGCAGGCCGCCGGACTCCCGGCCGGTGAGGGACGAGGAGGCCGAGAGCAGGCGCTCGGCGTCGGCGGCCCCGCAGCCGGGACAGGCCGGGGCCTCGCTTGCGGACAGTTGCAGTTCCTCGAAGACGCGGCCGCAGGAGCGGCAGCGGAACTCGAAAATGGGCATATTCCCTCCTACCAGTGGCCGTCCTTGTCCGCGCCCTGGGCCTCGGGCAGCTTTCCGGCGCGGAACAGCTCCAGGGCCTGGGCGGCGGTGGCCGCCGCGCCCTGGGGCACGAGGTGCACGGCGATGCGGCCCTTGTTCAGGGCCAGGAAGGCCTTGGGCCCCACGTGGCCGGTGACCACGGCCTGGGCTCCGGCCCCGGCCACGGTCTGGGCGGCCTGCAGGCCCGCGCCCTGGGCCAGGCTCATGTTCTGGCTGTTGGGCACGTAGACGGGCTCCCCGCCCTCGGTGTCGCAGACGAGAAAGCCCTCGGCCCGGCCGAAGCGCGGGTCAAGCGGGCTTCCAAGGTCCTTTCCCTGTACGCTGATGGCGATCTTCATCGGTCCTCCTTCGTTTCCGGCAACAGGCGCGGCGGCCTTCGGGCGGACAGCCCCCGGACGCGGGCCCGCAACCGGGCATGCGCAGCGAATCCAGATTCCCGGCGGCCCAGGCCGCCAGGACCTCGTCCAGCCCGCCGCGCAGCCAGGGGCGCACGTCCACCCCTCCGGCGCGCAGGCAGTGCAGCAGCCGTCCCGTGACCGCGCCGCAGAGCAGAACCCCGGCCCCGGCCCGCTCCATGAGCTGGGGCAGGGCGTGGCAGCCGCCGGGCGGCAGGGCCAGACGCCCCCGCTCCTCGGCCGCGCCGTTCTCCAGGCGGAACAGGCGCAGCTCCGTGGCGGTGTCCAGGAGCGAGGCCAGACGGTCCTCGTAGCAGGCCAGACAAACCAACATGCCCTCGGAAAGCAGAACCCGTGCCAAAATGAAAACCTAGGGATATGAGTATATTATAAAACAGGCCGAAGGCCTGGGGCGTGAAATGCGCCCAGGGGTATCAGGGGGTGCGGGAGAGGATGCGGCGCAGGGTGTCCTTGGAGATGTTCAGCTCCCTGCAGGCGGCCATGCGCTTGCCGCCGTGGCGCTCGATGGCGGCCAGCGCGGCGCGGCGCTTGATCTCCTCCAGGGTGCCGGGGGCCGGGGGCGGGACCGCGCCCGCCACGGGCCGGATGTACTCCGGCAGGTGCTCGGGCCGGATGAGCCCGCCGGGGCAGAGGATGAAGGCGTACTCGATGATGTTCTCCAGTTCGCGGACGTTGCCCGGGAAGGGGTGGGAGAGGAGAATGCGCAGCACGTCCTCGTCCGGCCCGGCCACGTCCTTGCCCTGGAGCAGGTTCTGGCGGTTCACGAACAGATCGGTGAGCAGGGGGATGTCCTCGGTGCGTTCGCGCAGGGGCGGCAGGACGATGCGGGCCACGTTCAGGCGGTAGAAGAGGTCCTGGCGGAAGCGGCCCCGGCCGACCATGTCCTCCAGGTCGCGGTTGGTGGCGGCCACGATGCGCACGTCGGCGCTGAGCGGCTTGGTGCCGCCCAGGGGCTCGAAGGTCTTTTCCTGGAGCACGCGCAGGAGCTTGACCTGCAGGGCCAGGGGCATGTCCCCGATCTCGTCCAGGAAGAGGGTTCCGCCCTGGGCGGCCTGGAAGCGGCCGGGCTTGTCCTTCTTGGCGTCGGTGAAGGCCCCGGCCTTGTAGCCGAAGAGCTCGGACTCCAGAAGGTTCTCGGGCAGGGCCCCGCAGTTCACGGCCACGAACGGGCCGTCCTTGCGGGCGCTCAGGTTGTGCAGGGCGCGGGCGAAGAGTTCCTTGCCGGTGCCGGACTCGCCGAGCAGGAGCACGCTCACGCCGCTGGCCGCGATCTGGGGCAGGTGCTCCAGGGCCCGGGCCAGGGCCGAGCTCTTGCCGTGGATGTCCTCCAGGCTGTAGCGGCCGTCGAGCTTGCGGCGCAGGAGCTGCACCTCGGAGAGGTCGCGGAAGGTCTCCACCCCGCCGATGACGCGGCCCTTGCGGTCCTTGAGCGGGGCGGCGCTGACGCTCACGGGCACCTTGTCGCCGTCGGCGCGCACGAAATAGATCGAGGCCACGCCCTGGGGCAGGTCGCTCTCCAGGCAGGAGCGCAGCACGCAGGCCCCGTCGCAGACGCTGGAACGGAAGACCTCCCAGCACTTGCGGCCCACGGCCTCGGCCTGGGGCACGCCGGTGATCTGGGCCGCGCGGCGGTTGAAGAAGGTGATGTTCCAGTCCAGGTCCACGGTGAACACGCCGTCGGCCAGGGACTCCATGATGGCCTCGCAGGGCGCCTCTCTGGGGATGGCCATGTTCCGCTCCATCGGACGCGAAACGCGCCCGCTTTTCCCGTTTCGGCGCAAAAAACGCCCACTCAAAGGCTACCATATCCCGGCCGCAAGGCAACCATTGCGGAATCATTGCATAATTTCGTGCGGCACGGGAAATGCTTTGTCTTCGGCGAGGCCGCCCAGCGGCGGCCGGGAGGAAAACATGCCCAATCAGGACAGGACGGGCCCGCTCGGACAGGGCCCCATGACCGGCGGCGGCTTCGGCCGTTGCGGATCGGCCCGCCAGGCCGACATCGACGACCGTCCCGGCCTCGGCCGGGGATTCGGACAGGGACAGCGTCTCGGACAGGGCCTTGGACAGGGACGCGGGCGCGGCTGCCGTCGCGCCGCCGCGTCCGGCCAGGCCCGCGCCGGACAGGGCCGGGGCTTCTTCGGCTTCGGCCGCAACCCCCGGACCCTGGACCCGGAGCAGGACCGCTTGGCGGCCCTGGAGAACGAGATCGCCGAGTTGAAGCGTCAACTCCAGGAAGCGCGGAAGTAACCAGCCCTTCCCGCGCATCGGCGCGGCCGGGTCCCGCCGGCCCGGCCGCAGCCGTCCGCAACAATCCTCAAACGACCGCAAAGGAACGCGCGGCATGAAACTCGCCATCGCCAGCGGCAAGGGCGGAACCGGCAAGACCACCGTGTCCGTCAATCTGGCCGCCCATCTGGCCCGCTCCGGGCAGTCCGTGGCCCTCGTGGACTGCGACGTGGAGGAGCCCAACGCCCACCTCTTCCTCAGGCCCGGCTGGTCCTTCTGCCGCCAGGAGTACCTGCCCGTGCCGGAGATCGACCCCAGGAAGTGCCTGGGCGAGTCCTGCCGGGCCTGCGTGGACCTCTGCCGCTTCAAGTGCCTCATCTGGATGGCCGACGAAGTGCTCGTGTTCCCCGAGCTCTGCCACGGCTGCGGGCTCTGCTCCCTGGCCTGCCCGGCCGGGGCCGTGAGCGAGGGCAGGCGGCGGCTCGGCGTGGTGCGCTTCGGCGCGGCCGGGGCCCTGCACCTGCACGGCGGACGGCTGCGCGTGGGCGAGGCCATGGCCACCCCGCTCATCAAGGCCGTGAAGGAGAACGCCGCCCTGGCTCCCACGCAGATCTGGGACTGCCCCCCGGGCACGGCCTGCTCGGCCATCGCGGCCCTGGACGGCGCGGATTTCGTGCTCCTGGTGGCCGAGCCCACGGCCTTCGGCCTGCACGACCTGGACCTGGCCGTGCGCCTCGTGCGGAGCATGGGCCTGCCCCACGGCGCGGTGGTCAACCGCGCGGGCATGGGCGACGAGCGCGTGGAGCGCTGGCTGGAGGAGCAGGGCGTGCCGCTGCTGGCGCGCATTCCTTACAGCGCCGACGCCGCGGCCGTGTACGCCGGGGGCGGGGTGCTGGTGGAGGCGCTGCCGGAGCTGGCCCGGGCCTACGCGGAGCTTTGGGAGGTCCTGCGCGGCCGGATCGGGGAGGTGGCGGCATGAGGCAGATCGTGGTCATCAGCGGCAAGGGCGGGACCGGCAAGACGAGCGTGACGGCCGGACTGGCCGCCGCCGCCGCGCCCCTGGTCCTGGCCGATTGCGACGTGGACGCCGCGGACCTGCACCTGGTGCTCTCCCCGGAGAAGCGCGAGATCAACGACTTCACCAGCGGCTTCCTGGCGGCCATCGACCCCGAGGCCTGCACCCGGTGCGGGGCCTGCGTCCAGGCCTGCCGCTACGGGGCCATCGACCCCGAGACCTTCGCCATCCGCCTGGGCCACTGCGAGGGCTGCGGGGCCTGTGAATTCGTCTGCCCGACGAGCGCGGCCCGGCTCTCGCCCCGCCACTGCGGCCAGTGGTACGTCTCGGAAACCCGCCTGGGCCCCCTGGTGCACGCCGAGCTGGCCGCCGGGGCCGAGAACTCCGGCAAGCTGGTCAGCGCCGTGCGGGCCAAATCCGCCGAGCTGGCCGAGGCCAGGGACCTGTCGCACGTCCTGGTGGACGGCTCGCCGGGCATCGGCTGCCCGGTCATCGCCTCGCTCACCGGCGCGGACGCGGCCCTGCTGGTGGCCGAGCCCACGGTTTCGGCCTTCCACGACCTGTCCCGCGTGGCCCGGCTCCTGGACCACTTCCGCATCCCGGGCATGGTGGTGCTGAACAAGTGCGACGTGCACGCCGGAGAGGCCGGGCGCGTGCGGAAGTTCTGCGCCGAGTCCGGCCTGCCCCTGGTGGGCGAGCTGCCCGTGAACCCGCTCTTCGTGGAGGCCCAGCTCAAGGGCCTGAGCGTCACCGAGCTGGACCCCTCGGGCCTGGGCGCGGAGATGGCGGCCATCTGGGAACGCCTCAACGCCGCCGCCGACGAACGCGGCAAGGCCGCGGCCGAAGCCTGAAAGGAACGACGCCCATGACCGACGCCGCCCGCCCCGCCCTCGGCCTGCGCCTGGCCGTGCTGGCGGACAACGAAGCCCTCCCCGGGTTCCGGGGCGAGCACGGCCTGAGCTTGGCCCTGATCCTGCCGGACGGCGGGCTCTGGCTCTGGGACAGCGGCCGCTCGGACCTCTTCCTGGAGCAGGCCCGCCGCCTGGGCCTTGATCCCCGCTCGGCCCGGGGCTTGGCCCTGAGCCACGGGCACTACGACCACACCGGCGGCCTGGAGCACCTCCTGCGCGACCCGCGCTTCCAGGGCTGCGTGGCGGCCCATCCGGCCTTCGCCATCCGCCGCCATCGCCGGGGCGCGAGCCCCCTGGCCTGCGACATCGGCTGCCCCTGCCCCCCGGAACTGCTGGACGCCTGCCGCCTGCGGCCCGCGCACTCCTGCCTGCGCCTGGACGAGGGGCTGTACATGATCGCGGCCATCCCCCGCGAGCCGGGCCGGGCCCAGGCCGTGGCGGGCATGTGCCTGGACCCCGGGGGCCGCTGGCCGGACGAGATTCCCGACGACGGCTGCCTCGTGTTCACCCGTGACGGCCGCATGGGCGTGATCCTGGGCTGCTGCCACTCCGGCCTGGCCAACACCCTGGCCCGGGTGCGGCACTTCTTCGGCGACCTGGAGCTGGCCTTCGTGCTCGGCGGCCTGCACCTGGACGGAGCCCCGGCCGCCGACCAGGACGAAGCAGCCCGGGCCCTGGTCGAGCACGGCGCGGAACGGGTCTTTCCGGGCCACTGCACGGGCCGGGAGGCGGCCGGACGCCTGCGCCGGGACCTGCCCATGCCCGTGGAATCCCTGGCCTCGGGCCTGATCCTCGACCTCTGAGCCGCCGCCCGGCGGCCTTTCTCCCCGATCCAGCCGGTTTTTCTTGTCCGCTCCGCGACGGGCGTGGTATGTTGGAAGAACCTGGGCTCAGGCATCATCCACGCGGCCGCCTGCATAGTCACATGTTTATGCATATGTATACTCCGCGTGGCCGAGTCCACGCCCCAGGGGTCGGCGCGACAAATGCAACCATTTCGATTTTCAGTCTTTCTCTCGAACAAACAGCGCTGGCGCGATTCTTTCAATGGTGGTTGCGGAAACGAACGCCGCCGTCCCGGCGGCACAAGCCATTGAAACGGAGAGGAGGAGACGATGATGGGATGGATTTGGCGCACGGCCCTGCTCCTGGCGGCGGTCCTGCTCGCCGCGCCCGGGGTTCCCGGCGCGGCCGAGGAGCCGCCCGGAGGCGGCAAGGAGGCCCAGGGGCGGGTCATGGCCCGCCAGGCCACCAAGGAACAACAGCTCTGGATCACGGCCGACCACACCAAGCACGAGGCCCTGAAGAAACCCTTCGCCTCCGGCCCGGAGGTGACCCAGGCCTGCCTGTCCTGCCACAACCAGGCGGCCCTCCAGTTCCACCGCACCATCCACTGGACCTGGCTCGACCCCAGCGAGCCGCCGGAGCGCAAGGTGGGCAAGGGCGGGCTCACGGTGAACAACTTCTGCGTCGCCGTGCCCTCCAACGAGCCCCGCTGCACCTCCTGCCACGCGGGCTACGGCTGGAAGGACAAGAACTTCGACTTCAACGATCCCGCCAAGGTGGACTGCCTCGTCTGCCACGAGACCACCGGCACCTATAAGAAGTTCCCGACCATGGCCGGAAACGTCGTCACCGAGCCCACGGTCTTCCCCGAGGACAAGGTGGAGTACCTGCCCCCGGACTGGAACGCCGTGGCCCAGAGCGTCGGGCGTCCCGCGCGCAACAACTGCGGCTCCTGCCACTTCCACGGCGGCGGCGGCGACGGCGTGAAGCACGGCGACCTGGACTCCTCCCTGACCAACCCGGTGAAGAGCCTGGACGTGCACATGGGCACCAAGGAGTCCGGCGGCCAGGACTTCGACTGCGCCCGCTGCCACACCACGAAGCTCCACAACATCGCGGGCCGCATCTACTCCACCCCGGCGGCCAAGGAGCGCAAGAGCCTCGTGCAGGACGACCTGACCTCCAAGATCACCTGCGAATCCTGCCACACGGCCACTCCGCACAAGTCCGCCAAGATGAACGACCACACCGACAAGGTGGCCTGCCAGTCCTGCCACATCCCGGAATACGCCCGGGTCCTGCCCACCAAGATGTACTGGGACTGGTCCACGGCCGGGAAGATGAAGGACGGCAAGCCGTTCAAGACCAAGGGTCCGCTGGGCAAGCCCTCCTATGACTCCAAGAAGGGCGACTTCGTCTGGGACGAGAAGGTCGTGCCCGAATACTACTGGTTCAACGGCAGCATCACCAACACCACGGCCAAGGACAAGATCGACCCGTCCAGGACCGTGCGCCTGGCCTGGCCCGTGGGCGAACGCTCGGACCCCAACGCCCGGATCATGCCCTTCAAGGTCCACAGGGGAAAGACGCCCTATGACCCGGTGAACCGGAACATGCTCATCCCGCACCTGTTCGGCAAGGACGACGCGGCCTACTGGAAGTCCTACGACTGGAACGCCGCGCTCAAGGCGGGCATGGACTACGTGGGCCTGCCCTACAGCGGCCGCTACGAGTTCGTGGAGACCGAGTACGTCTACCCCATCACCCACATGGTCGCGCCCAAGGACAAGGCCCTGGCCTGCGAGCAGTGCCACGCCCGGGTCGGACGCCTGGCCGGCTTGGCCGGATTCTACATGCCCGGCCGCGACGGCTCCCGCCTGCTCGACTGGCTCGGCTGGGGCGGCGCGGCGGCGGCCCTGATCGGCGTGGCCCTGCACGGCCTGGGACGCGCCTTCTCCCGCCGCAAGAAGGAGGACAACCAGTGAAGCCCATGACCAAGATATACCTCTACACCCGCTACGAGCGGTTCTGGCACTGGATCCAGGCCCTGCTCATCGTGCTCCTGCTCGTCACCGGCCTGGAGGTCCACGGGGTCTACACCCTGCTCGGCTTCAAGCGGGCCGCGGCCTGGCACGAAAGCCTCGGCGTCACCTGGCTCGTGCTCTTCGCCTTCTTCGTCTTCTGGCTCTTCACCACGGGCCAGTGGAAGCAGTACCGGCCCACCACCCGGAAGCTCTTCGAGGTGATCCGCTACTACGCCGTGGGCATCTTCCGGGGCGAGCCCCATCCGGTGAAGAAGCACCCGGACGCCAAGCACAACCCGCTGCAGCGGCTGACCTACCTCGGCCTGGCCGCCCTGCTCCTGCCGGTGCAGATGATCTCCGGCCTGCTCTACTGGACCTACAACCAGTGGCCCGCCTGGGGCCTGGGCTTCCTGAGCCTGGACGCCGTGGCCGTGGTGCACATGGCCTGCGCCTTCTCCATCCTCATCTTCTTCGTGGTCCACGTCTACATGACCACCACGGGCCACACCCTCACGGCCCACGTGGCGGCCATGTTCTCGGGCTGGGAAGAGGTCGAGGAGGGCGAGGTGGAGGACTGGGAACGCGCCAGGAAGGGCGCGTAGCAACCTGAACCGGCGAGGAAGAACCGCATGCGCCGCATCGTTTCGCTGACCGCCCTGCTCTCGCTGGTCCTCGTGCTGCTGACCAGCGTGGTCCTCTACATCGAGCCGCCGGGCCGCGTGGCCTACTGGTCCGGCTGGCGGCTCATGGGTTTGAGCAAGGAGCAGTGGGGCGCGGTGCACATCAACACCGGCGTGCTCTTCCTCGCCGCCCTGTGCCTGCACGTCTGGTACAACTGGACGCCGCTCGTCTCCTACCTCAAGGACAAGGCCAGGAATCTCCGGTTCTTCACCCGGGAATTCAACTGGGCCGCCGGGATCACCCTGGCCTTCGTCCTGGGGACGCTCCTCGGGCTGCCGCCCTTCTCGACCATCACGGACGGCAACGCCTGGTTCCAGGACCGCGCGGCCCGGCTTTACGGCGAACCGCCCTACGGCCACGCCGAACTGTCCACGCTGAAGACCTTCGCCTCCCGCGTGGGCCTGGACCTGGACACCTCCCTGGCGCGGCTGCGCGCGGCCGGGGTGTTCGTCACCGGCCCGGAGGAGACCCTCCAGGCCGTGGCCGAGCGCCAGGGGGTCACTCCGCGGAAGCTCTACACGATCATGCGGCCCGAGCCCGCCCCGGCCCCGGCCGGGGTCCTGCCCGAGGCCCCGCCGCCGGGAACGGGCAACCGCAACCTGGCCGACATCTGCCAGGAATACGGCCTGAACATCAAGGAAGCCGGACAGCGGCTGGCCGACGCGGGCATCGCCTCCCGGCCGGACCAGAGCCTCAAGGAGATCGCCCGGGCCGCGAACAAGGCGCCGGACGACATCTGGGCGATCCTGCGCGGACAATAGCCGGTCATTGAAAAATCCGCCGCCCATCTCCAGGCGGTTTTTGACCTGGATCATGTTCCGCCCTCCGGTTTCCGCGTACACGGGAGCCGGAGGTGCGGCGTGATCCGATTCCCAACCGTCCCGGTCCTGCCCCTGCTCTCCCTGGCCCTGCTGGCCGCCCACGCCCTGCGCGCCGGGGACCGGGGCCTGTCCCTGGCCCTGCTCGGCCTGGGGGCCCTCACCTTCTCCCGCCGGAACTGGCTGCGGCCCGTGCTGGCCTGCGCACTCCTCTGGGGCTGCCTCGTCTGGGCCGGAACCGGCGCGGACCTCGTGCGCCTGCGCGCGGCCACGGGCGAGCCCTGGCTGCGGCTGGTCCTCATCCTCGGCCCGGTCCTGGCGCTCACGGCCCTGTCCGCCGCCCTTCCGCTCACCGCGCGGGGCCGGGAGTTCCTCCGCCGCGCCGCGCCGAACGACGCGGCGCGCGCCGCCGCATTCCTGGCCACCGCCGCGCTGCTCCTCGTCGCCCGGGCCAAGAGCCCCCTGCCCGTCCTTTTGGCCGACCGCCTCCTGCCCGGCTCCGGCCCCCTGGAAATCCTCGGCCTGGCGCTCTACGCCGCCTGGCTCCGCGGCCGCCTCCTGGAGGCCCGCGACACCGCCCGGCTCCGGCTGCGGCTCTGGCTCGGCTTCTCCATCGTGTTCTTCGGCCAGCTCCTCCTCGGCCTGCTCGTCTCCGAGTCCTTCCTCATGACCGGCAGGCTCCACCTGCCCGTGCCCGCGCTCATCGCGGCCGGGCCGATCTTCCGGGGCGGCGGCCTGTTCATGCCCATCCTCTTCGGCGTCACCCTCCTGCTCGTGGGCCCGGCCTGGTGCAGCCACCTCTGCTACATCGGGGCCTGGGACGGTCTGGCCGCCTCCCGCGCCCGGCTCTCGCCCGCCGATTCGGCCCGCGTCCAGGAACGCGCCGCCCGCTGGGCCCTGCCCGCCCGGCTGCTCACCCTGGCCCTGGTCTGCGGCGCGGCCCTGGGCCTGCGTCTGCTCGGGGCCTCCTGGCTCCTGGCCGCCTGGGGAGCCGCGCTGTTCGGCCTTGCCGGGGTCGGCGTCATGATTATCCTGTCCCGGCGGGCCGGGGTCATGCTACATTGTCTCACCTGGTGTCCCATGGGCCTGGTGGCGAATCTGCTCGGCCGGATCAACCCGTTGCGCGTGCGCATGGACGCATCCTGCACCCGCTGCGGGGCCTGCGCCAGCCGCTGCGGGTACGCCGCCCTGACGCCCCGGGACATCGACAAGGGCCGCCCGGGCCCGACCTGCACGCTCTGCGGGGACTGCCTGGGGGCCTGCGCCCACGGAAGCCTGGGGTACCGCTTTCCGGGGCTTTCGGCGGCGTCCGCCAGGACGCTTTTCCTCACGGCGGCGGTCAGCCTGCACGCCGTGTTTCTCGGCGTCGCGCGCATCTGAGCGTCAGGGCGCGCGCAAACCAACGGAGGTTCACAATGGCCAAGGTCGTGTACATCGATCAGGACGAGTGCATCGGGTGCGAATCCTGCGTGGGCATCTGCCCGGACGTGTTCGCCATGGACGACAGCGCGGGCAAGGCCCGGGTGGTCAACCCCGACGGCGCGCCCGAAGAACAGATCCAGGAAGCCATCGACACCTGCCCGGCCCAGTGCATCCACTGGGAATAACCCCCTTCGGGGGGTCATAGAAAGGCGAGGGCCTTCGGCCCGTCTCGGAAAGACGGGGGGAGGTTCCGCATACAAAAGAAGGCGGGGAAATTCCCCGCCTTTTTCTTCGGCCTTTCTGAACACCGGCGAGGCCGGACCGCCTTTTCCCTTGACTGTTCCGATTCCCCCCGAAGGGGGAGCGGATTGAAATCCGGCGGGCCGAAAGGTACTGCTCAAAACATGCGAAAAACGCCGCTGTCCGGGCTCCTGCTCCTGCTCTCCCTCGCGCTGCCGCTGCCCGCCTGGGCCCAGCCGGAGTTTCCCGTCTCGTGCGAAAACGTGACGGGAATACGGATCATGCGTTTTGAGGCTGAGCATTGGCAAAGTGGTCCAGGGATGCCGTCCGAAAACGGATACTTCTACTATTTCAACATGCGGCTCAATGAAGAGTCCACCGCGGCGCTCATCGCGCTCCGCAACGCCACGCCCCACGAAAACATCAGCTACAACGGCTGGACATGCAGCTACAGAAACATCCGCATCACGGTCAACGGCGAGCCCTTGATCAGCTCCGCTCCCGTATGGAACGTCTACAACGGCCTGGGCATCCTCCTTCCCTTCGTCAGAAAGGAGGACGCCCTGGAGGCCGCGCGGCGGGTCTGCCCGGCCCTGAAGCCGCAATTCTCCGAGGGCTGGTCGGTTCAATGAGCACGACCGGCGCGGCAAGCCACTCCAAAGCGCCGCCCCTTTCCGGTGCGGCACGGGGATAAACGGCATCCGGCCCCATCACCAGAAAAGACGCCGCCCTTCCCCGCCTTTCTCTAAACCGGCGAAGCCGGCCCCCTTCGGGGGGTTATAGAAAACCAGAAGAAGGGGATGGCGGGGCCTGGAAGGGCCCACACTTGCCGTTTTCGCCCAGTGAAGCGGACGATCCGCCGCCTTGGATCGTATTTTTCCGCGAAACACGACCGGAAACGTCCTCTTTTTTTGACTCAAGTCAAATCCTCGTTCCCGTTTTCCCATTATCATTTGTCCGAATCCAGAATCCGTGCTAATGCTGGGGTGATTCCCCGTCCCCGAACCCAGGAGGAGCGATGCGGCGGTCCATCAAATCCCTGCTTCTCGTCGGACTCGGCGTGCTGCTGGCCTTTCCCGTCTTCAGCATGACCTACTACACCATGGTCCGGACCTCGACCCCGGGGTTCTGCGCCTCCTGCCACGAGATCGAGCCCGCGTTCAACGCCTGGACGACCTCCACCCACCGCAACAACGCCCAGGGACTGGTGGCCGACTGCATGGACTGCCACCTGCCCGCGCCCCACGACACCGTGGACTTCTTTTACAACAAGACCCTGCACGGCATGAAGGACGTGGCCGCCCACGTGCTCCACGGCCCAGAGGGCTACGACCGGGCCGAGAACCGGCTCAAGGCCTACGCCTCCATCAAGGACGACCAGTGCCTCAAGTGCCACCGCAACATCACGAACATCCCCAACAACCGGGGGGCCATGCTGGCCCACCGCGCGGCCCTCTATCCGCCCGAGGGCGAGAGCCGCAAGTGCACCGACTGCCACCGCAACCTCGTGCACGTGGACCGCGCGATCTACGAATACAAGCAGTACGCCCCGCCCTACCGGGCCACGGGCCTGACCACCCTGGGAGTTCCCGGCGCGCTGTGACCGCCGGACACGCTTTTCGGACGCCAAACGAGAGGAGGATGGAGATGAGGAGAATCCTGGCCCTGCTGCCGGCTCTCGGCCTGATTTTGGCTGTCGCCGCCCCGGCCCCGGCCCAGCAGAGTTTCCCCAAGCCAAAGGAATACCGCATCGAACGCGGCATGCCCAAACAGGCCGAGGCCTGCATCCAGTGCCACCGCCAGGAGACCCCCGGACTCTTCGCGGACTGGGCCATGAGCCGCCACGCCTCGGCCAACATCACCTGCCTGGACTGCCACCAGGCCCAGGAGACGGACAAGGACGTGAGCAAGAGCCACGCCCAGTATTACGACCGCAAGGAACTGCCCTTCGGCTCCAAGGAGTTCTACATCCCGGTGACGGCCGTGGTCTCGCCCAAGGACTGCTCCCGCTGCCACCCGGACGAGTCCTCCCAGTACGCCAAGTCCAAGCACGCCAACACCATCGAGATCATGTGGAAGATCGACCCCTGGCTGAACAAGGGCATGAACTCCGATGACGAGCGCAAGGCGGGCTGCTACGTCTGCCACGGCACCATCGTGGCCTTCAACGACAAGGGCGAACTCGATCCGGCCACCTGGCCCAACGTGGGCGTGGGCCGCCTCAATCCCGACGGCAGCCTGGGCTCCTGCACCTCCTGCCACACCCGCCACCGCTTCTCGGTCATGGAGGCCCGCAAGCCCGAGGCCTGCGGCCAGTGCCACCTCGGCCCGGACCACCCGCAGATCGAGATCTTCATGGAGTCCAAGCACGGCGACATCTACACGGCCTTCGGCGACACCTACAACTGGAACACGGCGGGCGGGGCCTGGACTCCGGGCACGGACTACCGAGCCCCCACCTGCGCGGCCTGCCACATGTCCGGCTCCGGCAAGGTCAAGGGCTCCCACGACGTGACACCGAGCGCCTGTCCTGGGAAACCCAGGCCCCGCTCACGGTGCGGCCCTCGGACTTCGCCGCCTTCCCGGCCAAGACGGACTGGAAGGCCGAGCGCGACAAGATGAAGGCCGTCTGCCTCCAGTGCCACGCCAAGTCCTGGACCGACGGCCACTACACGGCCTTCGACAAGGTCGTGGAAACCTACAACGAGGTCTACTACAAGCCCGCCAAGGCCAAGATGGACGAGCTGGTCCAGAAGGGTCTGGTGGACTCGAGCAAGTACTTCGACGAGGAACTGGAGGTGGAGTTCTACGAGCTGTGGCACCATGAGGGCCGCCGCGCGCGCATGGGCGCCATGATGATGGCCCCGGACTACTCCTGGTGGCACGGCTTCTACGAGTGCAAGAAGCGCTTCAACAAGTTCATGGAGCTGGCCGACCACCTCATCCAGACCAACACCAAGGCCTACCGCTACCCGAACTATCCGGCGGCCACGGGGTCCACGGAAAAGCCTCCGCGGATATTCACGAAGTAGCCCCGGCTTCGCCGGGTTATGGAAAACAAAAAGGCCGGAGAGGATCGCCTCTCCGGCCTTTCGCCTTTCAAAAGCCCCCGAAGGGGGTCACTTGCTGACGGGATGGACGGAGTCCTGGACCCAGTAGAGCACGTCGAAATTCGACTCCAGGTCGGCGCGGAGCTTCTTCAGGGTGGACTTGTCCATGTCGCGGATGCGGATGAACACGTGGCGCATGCCCTTCTCCGGGGGCTCGGAGGAGGTCAGCATGCTCATGAGCCGCGCGCCGTGGTCCTTGAGGAAGTCCAGGACCGGCACCAGGCCGCCGGGGGTGTTGGGCAGGTTGAAGCCGATCTGCACGCCGCCCTCGAGCACGCCGGTGATGGAGATGAGGACCTTGAACACGTCCGTGTCGGTGATGATGCCCACGAGCTTGTTGTTCTCGTCGGTCACGGGCATGCCGCCGAAGCCGTGCTCCATCATCAGGGCCGCGGCCTTCTCGATGGTGTCCTCGGGCTTCAGGCAGATGGGATTCTTGGTCATGATGTTGCCGATCTTCAACTCGGACAGCAGGTAGTAGAGCTCATGCATGTCCAGGGTGGTGGCCTTGGACGGCGAGGCTTCCTTGATGTCCCGGTCCGAGATGATGCCGACCACCTTGCCCGCCTCGTCCACGATGGGGATGCGGTTGATGTTGTGGTCCTTCATGAGCTTGGCGGCCTTCATCATGGACTTGTCCGGGGTCAGGGTGATGACTTCGGTGGTCATCCAGTTCTTCACGAGCATGTGGTGTTTCCTCCTCCCTGGCCCCAGGCGGAGTGGCCGGGGCGCGTTTCCTTCATGGATTTCAGATATAAACCAGAGAGGCCGGTTTGGCTAGTGGCGCCCGGCGGCTGGGTCGAGAGAGGCGTGTTCGAGGAAAAAACGCCCGAACCGCGCGCGGATCGCGTCCCGGTGCGAAAACAGGGCCGCGTGTCCGCCGCGCTCCAGGGTCAGCAGTTCCGCGCCCGGAATCCGGCTCGCCAGGGCCCCGGCCTGGGACGCATAGGGAGCTATGGGGTCCTGCTCGCCATGCGCCAGGAGCACGGGCACGCGGATGCGCTCCAGGGGCACGGAAAGGGCCCGGGCCACGGCCACGTCGTTCCAGGTCCCGGCCATGCGTCCGGGCATGCGTTCGAAGATCGTTTCCCGCAGGGCCGCATACAGGGCGCGGGTTCCGGGGTCGCCGAGCACCCGGGCGCGCTGCTTCTCGTCCGGGAAGGAGCGGGTCGCCGCGCGGTCCAGGTTTGCCAGGGCCTTGCGCCGCATGGCGGCCAGGATCCAGGGGATGCGCGCCAGCCAGGTCATGACCCGGAAGGCCGGCGGCGGCCCGGCCGCGTTGGCCACGCCGATGGTGGAGACCAGGGCGAGGCCCCGACAGCGCTCCCGGTGGCGCAGGGCGAACTGCTGGGCGCAGGGCCCGCCGCCGGAAATGGCCAGGACCAGGGCGTCCTGGAGGCCCAGGGCGTCGAGCAGCCCGGCGCAGAGGTCGGCCTGGGCCTCGGGGCTTGCCCCGGACGACAGCGGGGTGCCGAGATACCCCGGCCGGGACGGGGCGATGAAGCGGAAGCCAGGGGCCTCCAGGGCCCGGGCCAGGATGATCCCCTGGTCCCAGCCGCCCAGGGCCCCGTGCAGGGACAGGACGGCCGGGCCCTGGCCGAACTCCGCGAATTCCACCGGGCCGAGCGGCGTGGCCGCCCGCCGGGGCTGCATGCATTCCATGCGATGTTTCTCCGTATGGGTCAGTCGTTCCAGAACATGCGCAGCAGGATGCGCGGGTCCGGGGCCCTGAAGTCCGAACCGTGGGCCGCCCGGTGCAGGGCCAGGCCCTTGACCGTGGTCCAGAAGACCAGGGCCAGGTCCCGGGGATCGTCCCCGGACCGGATGGAGCCGTCCTCCTGGCCCGCGCGCAGGATGCGCTCCACCACCCCGTAGGGCGCGAAGCTCTCCTCCCGGAGCACGGCCCGGGCCTCCTCGGGAATGGCCTGGGACAGCCCGGCCTGGGCGATGAGCAGCACGTGCAGGGCGAACCGCTCGTCCTGCTCCAGCCCGCGCAGGAGCCGCCCGAGGGCCAGGGCGATCTTCTCCCGGGGCGGCAGGTCCAGGGCCTCCAGGCCCCGGGCCGCCTCGTTCATCCGGGCGAAGGCCTCGCGGATGAGGCTGGTGAAGATTTCGTCCTTGGAGCGGAAGTAGTGGTAGAGCAGGCCCTTGGACGTGCCGGTCGCGGCAGCGATCTCCCCGGCCGTGACCGCCGCCAGGCCCCGGGCCGCGAACAGCCGCAGGGCCTCGGCCAGAATCCGCTCGCGCCGCTCGTCGCGCATCCGCTGGTTGGTCTCCGCGTTGCGGGTCATGCCGCCCCCTCTTTTATTGACTGAACGGTCGGTCAATTATATCAGCCGACGATCCCCGTCAAGGACGACGCGGCCGGAAAAGCGAAACGGCCCCCGGGAGGCGGCTGGGCCTCCAGGGAGCCGCCTGGATGCGGCAACGGCTCCTCCCGGCTACATGGGCACGACTTCCGGCGGGGTGGTGGGCTTCACGCCCGACCCCGTGGAGGCGGTCACGGAGGGGGAGATGATCCGGTCGTCCTGCTTGACCCGGCCGTAGGTGCTGGGGTGGTAGCCCTCATCCGGCAGGTTCAGGGCCCGGCGCACGATCTCGCGGGCCGTGAGGACGCGGTCCGGGTGCTCCAGCACGCAGACCTGGTGCCCGCCCGCGAAGCTGTTCAGGCTCGTGACCCGGGCGGGGCCTTTGCCCCGCAGGACCACGCGGCCCAGGCCCAGATAGTAGCCCTGGATTTCGCGGAGGGGACGACGGGAAACAATGAGGGCGCCGACGGGGATGCTTTCCATTGGGAACTCCTGTTGTCGTCCTTCAAGGGGACGCCGGGGACAGGCAGGGGATGCGCCAAACAACACGCCTGGGCATGTTTTAAGGCTTTCCCCCGGGTTGCGCAAGGCCGCGCCGGGAAAAAAGCGTCAGCTTTTGGCCAGGGGATCGGCGATCAGGCGCTGGACCCGCTCCAGGGTCAGCCGATGCGATTCCAGGGCCGGGGCCCCGGCCTGCTCCCGCACGGCGTTCAGGGCGCGGGCGGCCTCCTCCGGGCTGGCCGCGGCCTGGCCGCGCTCGGTGAGGTTCGGGGCCTGGACCGGCGACGCGGGGGTGATGGTCATGCTCATGTTTTTCCGCCTCCTTGGCGCAAGAAACATGAAGCAAGGACCATGCACGAAACAAAAAGTATAATGATTCCAGCATGGAGCCTCTCCCCTCCCCGGCAATTCCTTCCGGCTTCGCCGGACTTCAAAAAGGCGAGGAGAGGCAATGAAAAGCCGGGCCCAGGGATTCCGTCTTTCCGTGGACCAGCGCGGCATCCATTATTTCGTCAATGAAATCGCCCCTTGCGGGCATTTGGCGACGCAGACGCCGCAGCCGACGCATATGCCCTCATCGACGGCGGCCGTGCCCCCGCGCAGGCTGATCGCGTCCAGGGGGCACAGGTCGACGCACGTTCCGCAGCCATTGCAGGCCGCCGGATCGACCAGCGCATGCCCCCGTCCGCCGGGAGCGGCCTTGCCGGGACGCCGGGTTTGCGGGACGGTTCCGGGTTCCCCCGGGGAAGACGGCAGGCCCGCCCCGGCCCCGTTCCCCCGGGCGGACGCCTGGCCCCGACCGCCGCCCAGCCCCCGACCTCCGCCCAGGCCCCTGCCTCCTCCCAGGCCCCGGCCGCCGCCCTTGCCGCAGCCGCCCCTGCCCGCTCCCGGACGTCGGGGCGAGGCCTCGATCCGGCGAAATCCCATGCTCATGCCTGCCTCCTGATGGCTGATGCGCCCGGACCCGACCCGTCCCGCCTTGCGCAGCAAGGCGTGGGCCCCGAGCGGCAATCCCGAGCGTCCCGCGATGACGCCGCACTTCACCTTGAACAGAAAAAAGATCTCCCGCTCCGCATCGCACAGCGTTTCATAGTTTCCCTGGCCCTTGGCCAGGACCATGTCGGCGGCGTCGAAGGCCTCCCGGAACGCCGCGCCGCATTCGCGCAGAACGGTTCCCGGCGCGTCCGACCCGTTGTCGATGACCCGCGCCAGGCCATCGAGACCGACCTCGCGGGCGTCGTGCAGCGTCGCGTCGTTGAGGATCGGAGCGCCGCGCACCGCGACCGTCACCCGCTCCGGGCCCAGCCGCTCCACAAGCAGCCGGTCGAAGGCGATCTCCCCGGCGTTGTCCGCGAGGTAGAGGATCGAATCCGCCCGGGACGCCGACTCGATGAACGCGTCCAGGTCGCCGAGGCAGCCGGTCGAAAGCGACTGGCGGACCGCCTCCCTGGCCTCGGGGAGCCCGACCTCGGCGTTCACCCCCATGTCGAGCACGTTGCCCGCGATGGCCAGCAGGGCCGCGATCCGCACGGGATCGTCCGCCCGCTCCACCGTCTCCCGCAACTCCCCGGCCAGGGCGACGCCCAGGGCGTTCATCCGCTCCTTGGCCTCCCGGTAGGGGTCGGCCACCCCGGTCAGTTCGCGCAGCTTCCTGTGCATGAGCCGCACGAACTCCGGCGGCGTGGCGCTGAAATCGGCCTCCGCCGCCGAGCGCAGGAAAAAGCGCACCATCCGCTCATGGAGCGCCGGGTCGTCCGTGGCCAGCCGGACGCAGGCCAGGATGTTCCGCGCCAAGCAGGGGATGCAGTCGATGGTCGTCCTCATGGCATTCACGCGCCTTGCCCTTCGCCGTCTCCCGCGTCCCCGCCGTGCCTCCGGGCTTGGCGGACGAAATAGTCGTTCGCCGCCGCGGCCAGGGTCCTGGCCGCCAGAAACGCGCAGTGCTCGTGGTCGTCGGGGAGCTTGCCCGCGACGGCCAGGATGCTCTCCCCGGCGAAGTCCAGCAGCTCCTCGGCGGATTTCCCCCGCGCCAACTCGGCGGCGATGGCGCCGCAGATCACGCTGGGGCCGCAGCCGTCGGTCCAGAATGCGGAATCCACCACCCGCCGGTCCACGATCTTCAACTGGATCCTCATGCCGTCGCCGCAGGTCCCCCGCAGCGAGGCCTCGCCGTCTGGATCGGGCAGCGTCCCGAAGGACGGGGGAGCCAGCCAGCGGCGATAGGCGTCTTCCCCCAGCGCCTGCCGGGCGTCCGCGAACGCGCTGTCCTGAAGCTCGCGGGCAACGGCGTCCAGGTCCTTCTTCATGAACGGCTCCAGTGGGTTCAACCCACGGTTTCGGGCTGGTATCCCTTCGGGAGGTGGGCCGTTCCCTTGACGCAGCGGACCCCGGCCTCCTCCGCCACGCGCCGCATCAGCGCGTCGAGATCGCCGCAGAACCCGCCGCCGAGCAGCCATTCCCCATCCGCCTTGCGCGCGAAGGCGCAGGTGCACCAATGGATGACCTCCGCGCCCTTGGACTTCAGAATCCGGGCCGCGTTCACGGCGTTGTCGCCCGGGCAGCGGCAGGTGAACAACCCGACGAGCTCCGGGTCCGGCACGGAGGCGAACCCGTTGGCCGATGCCGCCAGACTGACGAGACAGCCGGTGAGCGGACACCGGGATTCATTCTTCTCGCAACGGATCAGGCCGATCTTGGTCATGGAACCCTCCTCGTCTTCGGTCGGCCCGCGCCACGCGGGCCATTGCCGCCGAATCGGTCCACAAGGGCAGCAAAACCGATGCCAGAATGGAAAACATGGAATATCAGTAGGTTGTCAAGAAATGGGGATCGGACAGGCTTGAAACGCGCCCCCTTTCCACCCGCCCTTCCGCCCGGGACTGGACCCTTCGCGCGGGCGGAACGCCGGAGCGGCGGCGGAACAAGGCGGCCGGAACATGCGCATGACGGCTCCACCGGCGACGCGGGGCGCGCGAAGCAGCTCATGGCGCGAAATGCGCCCATATCGACGCCAAGGGATCAAAACGCGCCCGTGCGGCGCTCCGCGCGCCGGGGCGGCCCGGCTTCGCCGGATTTCAGAAGGGCGAAGAGGGGCGGCGGGAAGGCGGTCCCGTGAGAAAGAAACCGGTCTTTCCGTGAACCGACGAAGCCGGGCCTAGGTGCTGCGGAGCACGTCGCGCAGGGTTTCGGCGAACTCGTCCAGCTCGAAGGGCTTGGCGATGTAGCCGTCCATGCCCGCCTCCAGGAAGATTTCGCGGTCGCCCTTCATGGCGTGGGCGGTCATGGCGATGATGGGGATGCGGCGGTCCAGGATCCCGGCCTCCCCGGCGCGCACGGTCCGGGTCACCTCCATGCCGTCCACCCCGGGCATCTGCACGTCCAGGAGCAGGAGGTCGAAGCGGTCCTGGGCCAGGACCTCCAGGGCGCGGCGGCCGTCCTCCACGGCGGTCACGTTGTGGCCGAGCTTCTCCAGCACTCGGGTGACGAGAATGCGGTTGATGCGGCTGTCCTCGGCCACCAGGACGTTGAGCCGCGCGCCGGGCAGGCGCACGCGTTCGCGGCGGTCGCGGGCCAGGGACTCCTCCGGCCCGGGCAGGCGGACCTCGACGGTGGCGTAGACCGTGGCCCCGCCCCCGGGCTCGCTGTCCACGCAGATGGCCCCGCGCATGAGTCCGACGATGCGCTTGACGATGCCCAGGCCCAGGCCGGTGCCCTGGTACTTGCGGCCGAAGGAGCCGTCGGCCTGGGTGAAGGGCTCGAAGATGTAGCCGGTCTGCTCCGGGTCGATGCCGATGCCGGAGTCCGAAATCGTGAGCAGGAGGCGGACGCGGTCCGGGCCGGGCCGGACGGGCAGGGCCGAGAGCTCCGCGCGCACCAGGCCCCGGTCCGTGAACTTCACGGCGTTGCCCAGAAGGTTGAAGAGGATCTGGCGCAGGCGGCCGGGGTCGCCGACCAGGATTTCGGGCACGCGCGGGTCCACGTCCCATTCCAGGCGCAGGCCCTTGCCCCGGGCCTGGCCCAGGAAGGAGTCGGCCACCTGGCGCAGGAGCATGCCGGGCTCGAAGGCCTCGGCGGCCAGGTCCATCTTGCCCGCCTCCACGGCCGAGAGGTCGAGGATGTCGTTGATGACCGAGAGCAGGCTGCGCGCGGAGACCAGGGCGATGTCGGCATACTCGGCCTGCTCGCCGGTCAGGCCCGCGCGGCCGATGAGCTGGAGCATGCCCATGACCGCGTTCAGCGGAGTGCGGATCTCGTGGCTCATGTTGGCCAGGAACTCGCTCTTGGCGCGGCTGGCGGACTCGGCGGCCAGCCGGGCCCCGCGCAGACGGTCCTCGGTCTCCCGGCGGCGGGCCATCTCGGCCACCAACTCGTCGTTGGCCTGGACCAGCTCCTCGTTGGTGGAGGCCATCTCCTCGTTGGCCGCGGAGAGCTCCTCGTTCATGGCCGAAAGCTGCTCGTTCATGGCCGAGAGCTGCTCGTTGAGGGCCTGGCGCTCCCGCTCGGCCATCTTGCGCTCGGTCACGTCCTCCACCGTGCCCTCGATGCGGACCATCCGGCCCTCGGCGTCATAGACGGCCCGGGCGTTGACCGAGCCCCAGAGCAGGCTGCCGTCCAGGCGGCGATAGGCGATCTCCTGGCCCCTGATCTCGCCCTGCACGCGGGCCTGGGCCAGCAGGCGCTCGCGGTCCTTGAGGTCCATGTAGTGGCGGCCGGCGAAATCCCGGCCCCGGGCCTCCATGTCGGCGGCGGTCTCGTAGCCGAACATCCGGGCCATGGCCGGGTTGACCTTGAGCGCCGCGCCCTGGACGTCGGTGAGGTAGAACCCGTTGATGGCGTTCTCGAAGATGTCGCGGTAGCGCAGCTCGGCCCCGCGCGCGGCCATGTGCTCGGTCTTCAGGGCGCGCACGGTCTCGTTGAAGGCTCGGGCCAGGCCGCCCAGCTCGCCGGGCAGGCGCTCGTCCACGTGGGCGTCCAGGTCGCCGGAGCCCAGGGCCGCGAAGCCGTCCTGGAGCCTGCGGATGGGCCGCAGGAGCAGGACGCGGAAGAACAGCAGGACGAAGACCGAGGCCACGGCGATGAAGGCCAGGGTGATGAGCAGCACCTGGGGGCCGAGGTCGCTGATCGCGCCCTCTATGACGTTCCGGCTCCGGGCCACGCCGGCCTGGAGCTCGTCCTCGGGCACGAAGAGGCAGAGGCTCCAGCCCGTGGCCGGGATGGGGTGGTGGAACACGGTCCAGTTCCGCTGGTCCAGGGCCAGGGTCAGGGCCCCGCCCACGGCGCGGCGGATCTCCCGGGCCAGGCGGCGGGGCTCCGGGTTTTCCGAGCCGCCCAGGGTGTGGCGCGAGCCGGGGTCCGCGGGCAGGCCGAGCCGGACCAGATCCTGGGGACGGGCCACCAGGATTTCGCCCTCCGGGGTGACCAGGATGGAGAACTCGCCCTTGAAGCGGGTGCGGGACACGGCCTGCTCCAGGGATACGGGCGGATGGGGCCCGCTGAAGATGCTCTCGCCGATGGCGGCCAGGGAGAGGTCCATGCCGAGCACGCCCAGGAAGCGGCCGGACGGGGTATAGGCGGGCGCGGCCACGCTGACCTCGGGCCCGTCGCCGAAGCCGTCCTCGTGGATCGAGGTCCAGCGGGGCCCCCGGCCGGGATTGCCCTCGGGGTCGGCCAGCCGGTAGGCCGGACGGGCCAGGAGATCCAGGTCCGCCCCGGGCAGGGCGTCGCGGCCGGGATTGGGCGCGCGGCGGATGTAGCCCGCCGCCCCGGTGAACCAGGCGCTCCGACAGAGCGGCTCGTTGCGCTGCAGGCCGTCCAGGGTCGGCCCCAGGTGGGCCAGGGCCGCGATCTCCAGGTCGGCGCGGGCGGCGGGTCCGGGACGCCGCAGGGCCTGGGTCAGGGCCCCGGGGTCGTTGACCAGCCAGCCGTGGGGGCCGGGCCGGGGGATTTCCCGGGCCGGGGCCTCGGCGGCGTGCAGTTCGGCGTATTCCAGGAGAAAGGCGACCTGGGAGGCGGCGGTCCGGGCCTGGGATTCGAAGGCGCGGAACAGGGCGTTGAGCTGCCCGGCCTGGTCCTGGACCGAACGGGCCAGGAGCTGGGCGGCCTGGGCCCGGACGGAGCGCTCGTTCTCCTCGGAGACCGTGCGCTCCATGGTCAGGAACCGCTGGCGGAGCACCACGCCGGTGCCGGCCATGGCCACGGCGAGAATGAGGGCCAGGGCCAGGGAGAAGGTCAGGCCCAGGCGGCGGCGGATCCAGTTGCGCACCGAAGCTCCGTGGTTTGCCGGGACGGCCGGGGCGCGGTCCCGCTGCTCGCCTCTGACTTATCAAAATGCCGACGGCTTGCAAGGGCCCGCAGCGGGCGGCTTTTTCGCCGGGCGGCCGCCAAGCGCTTGACAGCCGGGGGGTGGGGCCTATATGGGATAAGTGACACAATAATTTGTCCCCCTCGCGCCGCCGGCCCCCCTTCACTCCGGCGACGCTTTCCGAGGCGGCGGGGGCCTTGACTGGCGGCCCCCGCCGTTTCTTTTTCCCCTCCCGGCCATTGACAGTCCCCACGAATTCGGGAAGATCGCCCCAGACCCATGAAAACCATACTCGTGTGCGGCGACCCCGCCGCCGACTATTCCGCCGTGGAGCGCTGCTACGAGGACGAATGCCGCGTGGAGCGCTTCGCGTCCAAGGCCCCGTTCCAGAAGGCCCTGGCCGGGCACCCGGACCTGGCCTTCATCGACGTGCGCTTCCTGGGCGAGGGCCCGGGCCGGGGTTCGGAGCGCCATTACGAGCGCGACCTGGCGGCCTTCGCGGAACTGGCCCCGCAGACCCCGGTGTTCGTGCTCTGCCCCCCGGAGCTGACCCGCGAGGCGGTCAAGGCGGTCAAGGCCGGGGCGGCCAACTACCTCATCCTGCCCCTGGACGCGGCCGAGATCGCCTACGTCACCGAGAGTCTGGAGGAACTGAACCAGCTCCAGCACGAACTGGACTACCTGCGCGGCCGGTTCTGGAAAAAAGACCCCGACGACGTGACCCAGACCAACTCCCCGGCCATGCGCGAGGTCTTCCGCAAGCTCCGGCGCGTGGCCCCCACGCGGACCACGGTGCTGCTCACCGGCGAGACCGGCGTGGGCAAGGGCACCATGGCCCGGCTCGTGCACCTGCACTCCAACCGGGCGGCCAAGCCGTTCATCGCCGTGCACTGCGGGGCCATCCCGGAGACGCTCATCGAGAGCGAGCTGTTCGGCCACGAGAAGGGCGCCTTCACCGGGGCCGTGCGCCAGAAGCTCGGCAAGTTCGAGATCGCCTCCGGCGGGACGATCTTCCTGGACGAGGTGGGCACCCTGCCGCCCTCCTCCCAGGTCAAGCTCCTGGGCGTGCTCCAGGACCGGAGCTTCCAGCGCGTGGGCGGGGAGCGGGACATCGAGGCCAACGTGCGGATCATCGCGGCCACCAACGAGAACCTCAAGCAGCTCTGCCGCGCGGACAAGTTCCGCACGGACCTCTACTACCGCCTGAACGTGTTCCCGGTGGAGCTGCCGCCCCTGCGCGAACGGGTGGAGGACATCCCGCTCATCGCGGCCGGAATCCTGGCCCGGATCAAGCGCACGGACCCCTCGGACATCCGGGGCTTCGCGCCCTCGGTGCTGGAGGCCTTCCGGCTCTATCCCTGGCCGGGCAACGTGCGGGAGCTGGAGAACGTCATCGAGCGGGCCTACATCCTGGAGTCCTCGGACCTGCTGGGCCCGGAGAGCTTCCCGGCCGAAATGTTCACCGAGGAGGCCGCCTCCAGCCTGCTGCCCGTGGACCCCACCCTGCCGCTGGCCGAGGCCCGGCGGCGCTCAGTGGACGACATGGAGGAGCGCTACCTGCGCGAGGTGCTCACCCGGCACAAGGGCCGCATCGCGGACACGGCCAAGCACGCGGGCATCACCACCCGCCAGCTGCACAAGCTCATGACCCGCCACGGACTGAAAAAGGAAAGCTTCAAGTAACCCCCTTCGGGGGTCCGCGGAAAGGCGAAGAGGCTTTCGCCTTGTCGCCTTTTCCATGCCCCCCCTTCGGGGAGCGTCGGAAAGGTGGTGGAAAAGAAAAGGCCGGACTCCGCGAGGGGTCCGGCCTTCTTTTTCCTGACTGGAAGCCTCCCGGCCTTTCTATAACCCCCCGAAGGGGGCCGAGGGGGGGGTTACATGGGCTGAAGGGTGCCCTTGACGGGCCGGTGCTCGGCGGCGCGGGCGGCGCGGAGGTCTTCCTCGGCCAGCCGCAGGGCCTCGGCCAGGGCGGGTTCGTGCTCGGCGTACATGCGCTCCTCGGGCAGCAGGGAGCCGAAGCCCAGCTCCAGGAGGCGCTTGCGGTGCTCGTCGGTCACGGCCAGGAGCACGGCCACGCGGGCGTCGCGCATGCGCTCCACCATCTCGCCCAGGGCGAAGATGGCCGAGAGGTCCATGAAGGGCACCTTGAGGCAGTTGATGACCAGGACCCGGGTTCCGGCCAGCTTGGCCACGGCGTCCTGCATGGAGGCCGAGGTGCCGAAGAAGAAGGGCCCGCTGACCGTGACCACGCGCACGGCGAAGTCCGTGACGGCCTGGAGCCCGCGCTCCTCGGAGAGCCTGCCGTTGAACTCCTCCTCGCCCTGGATGTCGATGCTCGACTGGCGGGTGATGCGGTAGGTCAGGAGCAGGGAGGCCAGGGTCACGCCCGCGGCCACGGCCACGATGAGGTCCACGAAGACGGTGATGGCGAAGACCGTGACCATGACGGCCAGGTCCTGGCGCGGGGCGCGGCGCAGGATGCCGAGCATGCGGTAGTCCAGGATGTCCACGCCGACCTTGACCAGGATGCCCGCCAGGACGGGCATGGGGATGCGCGAGGCCAGGGGGCCGAGGCCCAGGAGCACGGCCAGCAGGAGCACGGCGTGGATCGCCCCGGCCAGGCGGGTGCTGCCGCCGGCCTTGATGTTCACCACGGTGCGCATGGTGGCTCCCGCGCCGGGAATGCCGCCCACCAGGCCGCAGAGCATGTTGCCCAGGCCCTGGCCCAGGAGTTCGCGGTTGGGGTTGTGGCGTTCCTTGGTCATGGAGTCGGCCACCAGGGAGGTGAGCAGGGTGTCCATGGTGCCGAGCACGGCCAGGGCCAGGGCGTAGCCCAGGATTTCGCGCAGCCTGCCGGGGTTGAAGGCGGGCAGGCGCAGCTCGGGCAGGCCCTGGGGGATGGCGCCGATGGTGGCCACGTCCAGGCCCAGGATCACGGAGACCAGGGTGCCCGCGATGAGGGCGATGAGCGGCGAGGGCAGGACGCGGGAGATGCGCGCCGGGGTGAGGAAGACGATGGCCATGGCCAGGGCGCCCAGGAACAGGCTGGAGAAGCTCGTCTGGGCCAGGGCCGGGCCCAGGGTCAGGACGCTCTGCAGGGGCGAGGACACGGAGTGCGCGCCCAGGAGCGGATGGATCTGGAGCAGGATGATGATGACCCCGATGCCGCTCATGAAGCCGGAGATGACCGGATAGGGGATGAAGCGCACGAAGCGGCCCACGCGGATGACGCCCAGGACCATCTGAAGGACGCCGGAGATGGCCACGGCCAGCATGACCGAGGGCAGGTCGCCCTGGAAGGCCACCAGGGCGGCGGCCGTGACCACGGTCATGGGGCCCGTGGGGCCGGAGATCTGGGTGGGCGTGCCGCCGAACACGGCGGCGAAGAACCCGAGGATCATGGCCCCGTAGAGACCGGCGGCGGCGCCCGCGCCGCTGGCCACGCCGAAGGCCAGGGCCAGGGGCAGGGCCACGATGCCCGCCGTGAGGCCGCCGAAGAGATCGCCGCGCAGCCGCGCGACCAGACCGGATTGCATAAGCCGAACTCCCTCGCCGCCGGGGCGGCGCATCAATGTGGTTTCATGCGCCCGGGACGCGGGCGCAAAACCGGTCCGGCATATGCCCGCCGCACGATTTCGTCCAGCCCCGATGAAAAGATTCTGAAACCGCCGGGCCCCAAGGGTCGGCGGGGATGGCCCAAGAATAATCGGAACTATTCATTCCGATCAGGCCACATGCGGAACAAACAATTCCGTTTTTTCTCTAGAGTCTCTTTAATCCATGAATTATTTTTGTTTTTTCGTTGCACACCCCCCTCGCCGGCCTGCCCTGACGGGTCCCTGCCCCTGATCCGGCAATCGATCGGAACAAAAAGTTCCGCTTCCTCGAATCGGATGCGTTTTGTTTTACCAACAATTTCATGACGATAACGCTTGGTCCCCATCTTGCTATCCGCGCGCAGCAAGGGACGGCCCACGTGGGCCGCCCGAACCCCTTCCGGGGAGGCTCCATGAGCAAGCACGCGGGTTCCGCCACGGTCCTGACCGGCATCCTCCATCCCTGCGCCTGGGATGCGCGGGGCGCGGTCACGGCCCTGACCCTGGCCACGGACACCGAGGAGGAATATCTCCTCCGGGGTCCCAGCCCCAGGAGCCTGCGGCCGCTCATGGGCGAAGAGGTGGTCGTGCGCGGGCGCGTGCGCCGCGACCCGGAAGGCGACGCCGTGGATGTGCTGGACATCCGCCGCGCGGAGGACGACGGTTCGTCCTTTTCCCACAACGACGGCTATTCCGCCGCCCTGGAGGAGGTCTTCTGAAATGGTCCCGGGTTCCGTCCGCCTCGCCTGCCTCGCCGCCGCGCTGATCCTGCTCTGCTGCGTCCCTGCCCCGGCCGCGCAGCAGCCCGCTCCCCAGCGCGAGGCCGTGAGCATCTCCGGTCTCATCGTGGTGGACGACGACGGCTCGGTCATCATCCAGGACGACTCCGGCGTGGACTACGTGGTCCATGCCCCGGACCTCTCCACCTTCTCCGGCGAAGGCATTGTCGGCGAGGGCGAGACCTGGACCGATGAGAACGGCGACCAGGCCCTCTCCCTCTCCAACTACGAGATCATCGACATCGTCATCACCCCCCAGGAGGAGCAGTCCTCCCCGGAGAAGGCCGGTCCCGCCCGCCCCACCTCGGCGCGCGCGGACGTCGCGGCCTGAACCGGAACACCACCCACGCGGCCGAACCGCGAAGGAGAATGGTCATGAAAGAATGCCTCGACCTCACGGCCAACGAGCCCCCCGACCCCTCGGGGGTCCTGTCGATGGCGGCCGACGCCGCCGGACACGCCCCCCTGGCTTTCGCCCCGACCCACCGCCCGGTTCAGCGGGCCAGAACCATCACCCTGCCCGACGTGCACATCAACGCCCGCACCCGGGACTTCCACCACAGATTTTTCCCCCAGGCGACGCTCAAGGACTGGAACGACTGGCGCTGGCAGTTGAAGAACCGCTTCGCCACCCTGGCGGACATCGCCCGCGTCCTGGACCTCTCCGCCGACGAGCGCCGGGCCATGATGCTCCCGGACCACTCCCGGCTGCCCTTCGCCGTGACGCCCTACTACGCCTCCCTGCTGGAGCCCGGGAACCCGGACCAGCCCGTGCGCCGCTGCGTCATCCCGAGCATGGCCGAGACCCTCGCCGCCCCCGGCGAGGCCGACGACCCCCTGGGCGAGGACGCCCACATGCCCGTGCCCGGCCTCGTCCACCGCTACCCCGACCGCGTGCTCTTCCTGGTCACGGACTTCTGCTCCACCTACTGCCGCTACTGCACCCGCTCCCGCGCCGTGGGCGGGCACAAGGCCGCCCACGTCTTCAAGAAGCGCTGGGAAAAGGCCCTGGCCTACATCGCCGCCACCCCCCAGGTGCGCGACGTGCTCCTCTCCGGCGGCGACGCCCTGACCCTCTCCGACGAGGCCATCGACTGGCTCCTGTGCCGGCTGCGCGCCATCCCCCACGTGGAGTTCGTGCGCATGGGCTCCAAGGTCCCGGCCGTGCTGCCCCAGCGCGTGACCAAGAGCCTGACCCGCGTGCTCAAGCGCCACCACCCCCTGTGGGTCAGCCTGCACTTCGCCCACCCCGACGAGCTGACCCCCGAGACCGTCCGGGCCTGCGAGATGCTCGCCGACGCGGGCGTGCCCCTGGGCTCCCAGACCGTGCTCCTCAAGGGCGTCAACGACGACCCCGCGACCATGACCGCCCTGTTCCACGGCCTGCTCAAGGCCCGCGTGCGGCCCTACTACCTCTACCAGTGCGACCCCATCTCCGGCTCCGGCCACTTCCGCACCTCCGTGCGCGCGGGCATCGACATCATCCGCTCCCTGCGCGGCCACACCACGGGCTACGCCGTGCCCCACTACGTCATCGACGCCCCCGGCGGCGGCGGCAAGATCCCGGTCTGCCCGGAGTACGTCCAGGGACACGACGGCACGGACCTCCTGCTGACCAACTACGAAGGCAAGACCTTCCGCTACCCCGACACCGCCGGGCGCGAGGCCGCGGAATGAAGATCGGCCTGACCTACGACCTGCAGGACTGGTACCTGGCCCGGGGCTACTCCCTGGAGGACTCCGCCGAGTTCGACCGCGCGGACACCATCGAAGGCATCGAGTCCGCCCTGGCCGCCCTGGGCCACGAGACCGAACGCGTGGGCAACGCCTTCGAACTGGTGGAGGCCCTGGCCGCCGGACGCCGCTGGGACATGGTCTTCAACATCGCCGAGGGCCTGTACGGCCCGGGCCGCGAGGCCCTGGTCCCGGCCCTGCTGGACGCCTACCGCATCCCCTACACCTTCTCCGATCCCCTGGTCCTGGCCCTGACCCTGGACAAGGCCGCCTGCAAGCGCTTCGTCCGCGACCTGGGCCTGCCCACCCCGGACTTCGCCGTGGTCCGCGAACCCGCCGACCTCGCCGCCGTGGACCTGCCCTTCCCGCTCTTCGCCAAGCCCGCCACCGAGGGCACCGGCAAGGGCATCAGCGGCGCCTCCCGGGTCGAGACCCCCGAGGCCCTGCGCGAGATATGCCTCGACCTCCTGTCCCGCTTCCGCCAGCCCGTGCTGGTGGAGACCTACCTGCCCGGCCGCGAATTCACCGTGGGCCTGGCCGGGACCGGCTCCCGCGCCCGCTCCCTGGGCTGCATGGAGGTGGTCTTCCTGGACCGCGCCGAGGCCGGGGCCTACACCTACCTGAACAAAAAGGACTTCGAGAACCGCGTGGAGTACCGCCCGGCCCGCTGCGCCGACGCCCGCGCGGCCGAGGAGCTGGCCCTGGCCGCCTGGAAGGGCCTGGGCTGCCGCGACGCCGGACGCATCGACATCCGTCTGGACGCCGCCGGAAACCCCTCGTTCATCGAGGTCAACCCCCTGGCCGGGATCAATCCGGTCATCTCCGACCTGGTCATCCTCTGCGGCATGAACGCCGTGTCCTACCAGGACCTCATCGGCATGATCATGGACTCGGCCCGCGAACGCCTCGCCGGGAGCCCGGCTTGCTGATCGCCGTGCTGCGCGACCGGCTCGCCCCGGACGCGCCCGCCGACGAGGCCGACAACCTGGTCCAGGCCCGGGCCGTGACCCGCGCCCTGGAAGCCCTGGGCCACCGCGTCCAGGACCTGGACTGCGGCCTGGACCTCGGCCGCGTGGCCGCCGCCCTGGCCGCCGAGCGCCCGGACGCGGTCTTCAACCTCGTGGAGGCCCTGGACGGCCGCGACACCCTGGCCCCGGCTGTCCCGGCCCTGCTCGACTCCCTGGGCCTGCCGCACACCGGCTCCGGCGCGCTCCCCCTGGCCGCCGCCGCGGACAAGCTCCGCGCCAAGCGCCTCCTGCGCCGCCTCGGCCTGCCCACCCCGGACTGGTTCGAGCGCGCCGACCTCGCCGACCCGGCCGCCGCGCCCTCCGGCCCCTTCCTGCTCAAGCCCCGCCTGGAGCACGGCTCCGTGGGCATCGAGGAATCCGACCTGCTCCCGGCCCCGGACCGCATCGCCCTGGACCGCGCCCTGGCCGCCAAGGAAGACGCCCTGGGCCAGCCCTGCATCGCCGAGGCCTACCTCCCTGGCCGCGAGTTCAACGTCTCCGTGCTGGACGGGCCCCACGGCCCGGAAGTCCTGCCCCCGGCCGAAATGCTCTTCACCGGCTACGGCCCGGACAAGCCCAGGATTCTCGGCTGGCGCGCCAAATGGGACGAGGCGAGCTTCGAGCACGGCCACACCGAACGGACCTTCGACCTGCCGCCCGCCGACGCCCCCCTGGCCGAACGCCTGCGCGCCCTGGCCCTGGCCTGCTTCCAGGCCCTGGACATGGCCGGATACGCCCGCGTGGATTTCCGCCTGAACCGCCTCGGCGCGCCCCAGGCCATCGACCTGAACCCCAACCCCTGCATCGCCCCGGACGCCGGATTCCCGGCCGCCGCCGCCCGCGCCGGACTGTCCTACCAGGACACCGTCGCCCGCATCCTGGCCGCCGCCCTCCCCGCCCGGTCCCCGGAGTCCCCCGCATGACCCCCGCCTTCCGCGACGACGTCTTCCCCCAGGACGTGGAGGCCATCCGCGCCCTGGTCCGCTCCACCGGCTTCTTCACCGAGGAGGAATGCGTCATGGCCGGAGACCTGGCCGCCGAACGCCTGGAAAAGGGCCTCGACGCCTCCGGCTACCACTTCCTCTTCCTCGGCCCGGCCGGAGCCTTCCAGGCCTACGCCTGCTTCGGCCCCGTGTGCTGCGCCCAGGGCAGCTTCGACCTCTACTGGATCGCCGTGTCCCAGGACGCGCGCGGCCAGGGCCTCGGCTCCCGCGTCCTGGCCGAGGCCGAGGCCCGCATGAAGGCCCTCGGCTGCCGCAAGGTCTGGGTCGAAACCTCCACCAAACCCCTCTACCAGCCCACCCGCGCCTTCTACGTCGCCCGGGCCTACCGCCTGGAAGCCACCCTCGACGACTACTACGCCCCCGGCGACGGCAAGGCCGTTTTCTCGAAAACGCTGTAAGCAAGCCGGGGGGCTGCGCGCCCCCCCCGCCCCCCGCGCCAGGCCTGAGGCCTGGACCCGGCAATAGTTTCGGCGATTGACCGGCCGTGCGCTGCGCGCTCGTCCAGCCAATCGCCGAAACGGTCGGCCCGAAAAAAACTTGTGACAGGCCCTTCGTGTCGCGGGGGGGGGGGGGGGGGGGGGGG